>CAYMTU010000091.1:0-1585 GCA_964393455.1 uncultured Candidatus Saccharibacteria bacterium | reverse complement strand
ACGATGGCAGCCATACTCGGAATGAATTCCTGTGCGTGGCTTTATCGACCGAACCTCCGGTTCGAATTCAGCTTCACTGAATCAAACTAAAAAAGCCAGATACTAAAGATCTGACTTTTTTAGTTTGGCTCCGTCTAGTTGAAACATTACGAACTAGTAGCGAGCAGTATGAGGATTATGAGTTTGATGACCTTGCAGCTACCGTAAAGCTGTATGAACCTAGTTTAGCATTCAGCTTTGATAGCCTGTAGTACAGTACAGTGACCACGGGGGTAGCCTCCTTACATTTACCCATTTACTACTCCGCTATGTAAATGCCGAATTTTTGGGGGTAACTTTGACAAGCGTTTTTCTGATTACTTTTTCCGTTGTCGTTTAGCTTTCTGCTGCTCAAGGTATTCACCCATTTTCTTATAACCCTCATCTTTCTTGCCGTATGCAAATTCTTTGCCGCCCATAGTTGTCCAAAAGTCTAAAATTGTTTTCCTGATTGACTGATTTACTAACCTTGTGGACGGTTCTTTTACGCCATTATCACCAAGTAGCTTTTTAACTTGTTCTGCTACTGGCTTTCTTTTGTAGTAAAGCCGCACCAGTTCGCCAATAAACTCGTCCTCTGTCGTCGAGGGTAATGGTGGTTTTTCCAAGTACTTAACACGAAACGACCTGTATCCGTATTTACTCCTAATGACCTTAACCACTTGGCATAAGTCGCCGCCAGCGATTACAAAGTCGCCAGTCTCTATATCTGGGCGTGTCTTTTTGGTATGTAGCTCGATTGGGTAATTATTTTTCTTAACCAGGTCCGCACACATCCTTAAAAAGCCTTTGGTGTTGTGTATCCGCATTAAGTCTTTTGCAGCATTAACGACGTGCAGTGTGAGTAAACCGACACGGTGAAAATGAGCATCTACGTCATCTAATTTAAGGTTTCTGCTACCAGCCGAACTGCCTGGGTGCAGTGATTTACTTTGGCTGCCAAATGAGACGTAGTGTGTCCGCATAACTGCTCGTTGGGCAACTTTCATTTTTGGAAATACTGCCTTGAACTTATCCTCAAATGACCGCAGTCTATGCGAAATACGACCATTTTTCACAATGGCATACCAACACTTATTAGGGTCTAGCTTTGCTGCTAGTTGGTCAGCCTGTTTTACAAGGTCAGCTTCTTGATAGGCATAGTTTTCGTTTACAGCACCGTAGTATTCTTTTATGTCGGCTTGCGTGCGACGTAGCGACGCAAGCTCCTGTAATACAAGGTAGTGCTGATAGTATTCTTTTGAGTTTGTGCCTCTAAAGCCAACCAAATCAACCATAATTTCGGTCATTTTACGCTGCCAGAGCACAACTTCGTCAATCCGTGATTGCAGCACATTGTCGGCAATACGTTGCTGCTCATCATCTAATCCGTCAGGTACTTCATTGGCTTGGCTCTCGACGATAAACTCAGATACCTGCATCATACTGATACCTGCTTTTTCAACTTCGTTTAAAGCACCAAAAAGGTAATAGCCTTTCGGGTCATACGCACTAGGACCGTACATAAAATGGTATGAGTTGTAGTCCCAGCGTAGTTTTTTGCGTA
>CAYMTU010000090.1:747-1805 GCA_964393455.1 uncultured Candidatus Saccharibacteria bacterium | reverse complement strand
AGAACGGGTACATTGTCTTTTGCGCTGTAGTTAGCGGGGATCGAAACAGTTGTTGTTGTGCCTTCGCCAAGCTTACTGGTGATGCTGATATTACCACCCAACTTATCGACAATAATCTTATCGGTATAGAGTCCCAGACCAATTCCCTCGTAGTTGTACTGCATGGAGTCAGTTCCACGGCTAAATGGCTTGAGCAAGCTTGGTAGTTTGTGCTCAGAAATACCCACACCTTTATCGCTCGCTACAATTACTATTTTGTTAAATCGACGATATATTGATAGAGAAACAACTGAATCATTATTGCTAAATTTAACAGCATTCTCGAGTAGTGAATCGACAAGCTGACGAATTTCTTCTGGCTGAACGCGAGAGACAAGACCTGTATCTACCTTAGATTCAATGGTTACGTTCTTTTCTTTTGCTTTTGCATTAAACTTATCAACAGACTTTTTAGCATAGGCGGTAATATCGAACAGTGGCGGATCGGTGCTAAATTCGGCAAATTTCTTTAGATTTATCAGACCCTTATTAATTCCTTCGAGCATAGCCAAGCCGTTAAAGAATAGTTTTGCTTCTGGAATTCCCTCTAACGTTTTTCCGGTGATTTTTAATGATTCGAGATGTTCGGTAGTAACTTTTGATGCCTCTGGGATGAATTCTTGGCGCTTCTTATACAGTTCTGATTCTAGCTTTAATTGCTCTTTTGCTAGTTTCTTTGTAGATTCTAGGTAATCTCTATAGCGATAGGCAAGCGCAACGAGGAGAACGCTGAGGATTAACAATCCTAGCTCAATTCCGATACGGAACGCGGATGTATTGAACACATCTGCGTAGATAAATAGTGCATTAGCAAGGGTGATGAGGCCGAGTGCGATGGTAGCTGGAATCCATACTTCTTTGACTTTCAATGGATTTGTTTGATCTTGCTTGAGTATCTTTTCATCATTAGCTGCCTGTGCTCCAGATACCTGATTTGCAACGAGCAGCTGCTCTGAGGCTTTGCTATACTTTTTGATTTTATTCGTTAATGCATCCGCCCGTGCGGCAGTTATTTTCTT
>CAYMTU010000090.1:0-737 GCA_964393455.1 uncultured Candidatus Saccharibacteria bacterium | reverse complement strand
AGTAACAGCTCGACTGAACCACTCATAATAGCGACTGGTGTATTTAGGTAGTGCGTTGTAATTGCCAAGTAGTTATCGACTGATTCTTTGGTGGTTATGATTCGCAAAATATTCTTATGATACTTACTCAGCTCGCGATACTGACGAAGCGCTTGTGCTGAGTACAAAGATGCAACAATGAGCATCATTAATATAAAGGTATACGGAATACTGCGTGCTATAAATACTGGAACATTCGCAAGGTAGGTCTTTAGTCCTTTCACTTGCTCTCGCTCATCCGAGACACGGCCAAAGTTATTGAGTTGTCGGCGCAAGAAACCTGTAATTGGTGTGGCTTCAGGTCCAGGATCAGCTGGATTAAAGTTTGTTGGGGTTGGTGTGACTGGAGTCACGGGAGTTGTAGGTCTGGAAGTAGTCGGATTGCCAGGTGTTGCTTGAGCCACAAATTTCGGATAATCACCTTTTTGTACAATCCAAACATCGTTAAAGTTCCAATTGTTTAACGGTGCATTTACTTTATTATTTATGAAATAATTTGGCTGTTCATTATTATTGTTTACAAACTGGCATGCCGTTTGATTAAACTGTTCGTTTGCCAGATCTTCTATAGCTGCATACTCTGGAGGAAGTTCAGCTTTTTCAGGAATTGCAGGAATAACATTAGTGCCACCTTCTCCAGGGATATAGCTATCTCTAGCAAGCCCTCGGGCTGTCTCAGAAACAGGACCATTTGGTCC
>CAYMTU010000089.1:0-1906 GCA_964393455.1 uncultured Candidatus Saccharibacteria bacterium | reverse complement strand
CAAATAGTACGAAACAATACGCCCATGTACGATGAGACTCTCTGTAGATTCTTTGCTCTATCGTTATATATTGGCTCTTCTTGTAGATTGTCATGCACAGCAAGAATTAAATCTGTAGCTGTCCATTCAATTGGAAAAAACACATTTTGAAGATTTCGTTTTTTTCGCCATACCTGTCTGCCACTTCTTTGATACGCAACATCAGCTCCTGACCCAATCAATCGAAAGGTGCCATCAGGCCTCATTCGTTGCTTTTTGATTACTTTTGTTGCAGGGTCTGATTTAATGGCAATCAGAGAGCTAGAAAACTTATGGTCAGGTACAAGCTCAATTATGACGCTTGGCAGGTGTGAGCCACCTTTATTGTCGCCGATTGTAATGTGCTGTAAACTGCTCTCAATTCCAAGCTCTGGATTATCGTCATCGGTATGGAACACATCACAGAGCTGAGCACAGGCATCAGGAAGTAGCCCACTTTCTACTAAGATTTCCTCGAAGGGGCGTCCGGAATACAAGCCGGTCTCCGGAATTGTCGCATCGCCTTCAAATCTATTGTTCGCATGGTCAAACCATACTGCTGTATCTCGGGTTTCTAGTATACTCATAGCTTCAAATAAAAGCATATTATAACAAAAAATTAGAAATAAAGCAAATGTACACGGTTACATGTGTTTAATGCTTAGTTGATACTGTGTGTACTGTAATTTAAAAAAACCGCCCTGCTCGGGCGGTATGATTATTTTTTAACTTCGTTTCGTCCAAGGGACTTTTTGGTTTCGCTATACCACGTATGTTTGCGAAGCACGGGATTGTACTTCTTTAGTCGAAGTTTATCACTCGTGTTCATAGTGTTTTTGGATGTGTAGTAGTGTCGGTGCCCTGTCTCTTCGCACACGAGTCCAATAATCTTTCGTTTGTCGGTTTTCTTAGCCATAGAAATGTATTTTAACAGATATGGTCAATGATTACCAGTATTTTATTGAGCTTTTTTATGTTGAGAATAGCAATGAGTATTCTAGTCTTTAACTATACGATCCATTTCAGATTGATACCAATCAGGTACGGTAGCTATTCCATAGTATGGATGATTGGACCCTGAGACATACTCTGACAAAGGATCTCCTTTACCGTAATGCCAAATCTCTTGTGGGTTAACATGTAGTCCAGCTACTTTTGTCATGGCATAGTAAAGAATACGACGACCCAGTACTACTTCGCTCCCTTCTGGCTGGACTTCTGCTTGATCTTTCGAATTAACTATATCGCTCGTATCTTTATCTAGGTGATACCCTTCATGAAAGTCCGGGTACGCCGTTCCTTTAACGGAACCGCCACGGTGACCTCGATCGAACGGTTTGCCAGTTTCTAGATTTATGAGTGCGACATCAACGGCTCCGCCAGTTAAATGGGGTGTAGGCGATGGGTTTTCTTTGGGCCTAGCACAATAGTTGGGCACCAGTTCTGTGATCTCTTGTTCAGTCATTTCCGGGTTAACTTTTTTAATAACCTTTGGCCAGGCAACTTCAAAAGCAAATTTTTGTACGCTGTGTGGCCTCAGTGCGTCATCGATTCGTATATGTGCTGGAGTCCCTAGAAGTTCTCGCACATCAGGGTCGGTGCGCAAGTACTTATCGGCAAGAACCAGTCTTTTCGCTACATCAAGTCTCACTAACGGTGCATCTGGAACACCCGGAAGCGTTTCGCCAGTCATACTATTTGGTTTTGAATAGTAGCTGCTGGCGTCATCGAATCCAAATTCAGCTTCTCTGGGGTCAACGAGAGGATCGTTATGCAGAGGATGATATTCGTCAATTTCAAATCGCGTATCATATCCTGGTTTATTTTCACGAAGTTCGGTGAAATTAGGAATTCGAGGAATTTCTCTCATATAAATTATATTAACATA
>CAYMTU010000088.1:0-1994 GCA_964393455.1 uncultured Candidatus Saccharibacteria bacterium | reverse complement strand
TTTACGTCCGATTTCCTCGGTTGCCTCGGAGCTTTCGGAAAGCATTTGTAATTTCTGTACGGTACTCATATATACCGTATAGTACCGCGAGTCCACCGACGCCCGCAAGTACTGAAGAATGGAGAGGCGATGCTCGTAATTCAGGCTGGTGCTCTGATTGCGCACCCGCAGCAGTCTTCGCACCCTTCACCTTACCATTACTTGTTTTTGCTTTTTTTATTGCTGCTTTTTTCGCAGTTTTCGGTTTACTTGTTTGTTCTGGTTTAGTTTCTGACGAATCAGTAGTTATATTTCGAGCATTAGGTGTCGGTTGCGTTGACCAAACCCAGGTCGTATCGTCCCATATCCAAGCTTGACCACTAATTGCATTTTGATAAACTAATGTTTCATCAACAATATTTCCATCCGGAGATTGTAACTGGACCATACCGCTACTGTTAGCAAGCGAGGCTTTCGTTTCAGTTACAAAGTACGCTCTATACTCATCCGCACGAAGGCTTTGGTCATCAAAAATAAATGAATGGTTGTGATTTATTCCTGTTAATAATTTATAGCCCTTCAGCTTCACCTCGAAATTATTTGGATTATAAAGTTCTATAAATTCACCAACTGCATCAGTAACAGGGCTAGCGGGATTCGGCATTAATTCACTTATTACTATTTTATTGCTATCGAAACTTGATGCAGATTCATTCAAAAGTACTTGTCCAGAAAAGTCTGCTTCATTATTGTCTGAGTCGATATATCTGCCATTACTATCTAGTGACCGCTCAAGTACTTCACCTGCAAGAGGCGCAGCAACTGGTTTTGTTTCTGGCTTAATTGCCGTACCCCAACCAACTAAATCGTACACAACCGGATTTGTTACTTCTCCGCTTACTATCCTAAGATGACCGCCCACTGCTGCCAAAGTAGCTATAAAACTCGTCTGGGCAACATCAGTTTTATACCCATTGCTGGCTAAGATATAGTCGCCATATCCCTGAATGGTTCCATTTAACTTTATAGTCTTACTCGCTGAACTAAAACTTTTTGGAATTGCTGAAAAATATTCGATTCTCCAACTACTAACATCTATTGACGCGGAACTATTATTTGAGATCTTAATGAATTCTTCACTTGCTGATTTTTCACTTCCAGGCTGAATTTCAGATATAACGACGTTTGATGAAGCGTGCACACGTAAAGGAAGAGGGGCTAAAGCTAGCCCTAGAATGAACGCAATACCTCCAATTGCAGTCTTCATAGTGAACATAAATATACGCTCAATTATACATATTGTAAAATATTTTTATAATAAACACAAGCTTTGTTAGGCCTTTAAAATGGCATACACATTTCGTGTATACTTAAAGTTATGTTAGTGCTTAGTAAAATGATCCTTAATCGCCCTATAATGAGTCTCCGTACTGGTAGACAAGTTGCTTCGTCAACTTCAGCAATTATTAATCCTAATAATCTAAAAATTGAAGGATTTCATTGCATTGATTCATTTGATAAGAAAAAAAAGCTCATACTAGTTACCCAGGATATACGGGATGTCCTACCGGCAGGAATCGTTATTGATGACCATAGTGTACTGAGTGAGCCAGAAGATTTAATTCGTTTACAAGAAATTTTGAATTTACAATTTGAGCTTATAGGAAAGACTGTCGCAACAACGAAGAAAAAACGTCTTGGTAAAGTTACTGATTATGCTATTGAGCCAGAAAGCATGATAGTCAAAAAACTCTACGTCGGTCAGTCTATTGTAAAAAGCTTTACCGGAGGAACACTGAGCGTAGACCGCACACAAATCGTTGAAATAACAAATAAAAAAATTATTATTAAAGATTTATTACAACCTATCGTCGCCGAAGTGCCTAAAGTTCGAAAGCTTAGCCCAGCACCGGCTTCATAACATGTATTTTCACTAATCATTTTCCAAGGTGGCACCTTGGAATAACAGATTGAACTGTTATTATTTTGAGTTTGTGAGGGCAGATTTAATGTCG
>CAYMTU010000087.1:0-2069 GCA_964393455.1 uncultured Candidatus Saccharibacteria bacterium | reverse complement strand
CACCTATAGCCAACATGTTAGTCGACGCATCCAATCAAAACTTGGGATGATATCGGTATTTCCTGGCCCAATCACTTGCTTTAGGACCGACATTTTACACAAACTAGATTTTGAAGCCAATACGCTAACTGAAGATTTTGATATAACCCTGCAAGTGCATCGGCAAAAATTAGGCAAGATACTATACATTCCTAGCGCGGTAAACTACACCCAAGACCCCCAGACCTTCAAAGATTTCTGCAAGCAGAATATGCGCTGGCAACGAGGATTTTTTCAGGGAGTAAAAAAATATCGAGTTGGATTGCGCCCTCAGGCTATTGATGTAAGCATTGGCTGGCAAGTGTTTCAAGCTGTGTTCTACCTGTTTCAAATGTTTGTGCTGGTTCCATATATCATATATGCCACGGGGAATTGGATTATACTACCCTTTGTCTTGGCAGCGGATTTTGTAGTTAATGGCGTGATTACACTCGCTTCGTCAGTAATAATCAAACGTTGGAATCTCATCGGCGCACTTCCCTACTTTTACTTCTTGCGTTGGGTAGAAATCGGAATTTTTGTGGTGGCCTACTTTGAAATATATGTTTTTGGGAAATTCAAAGCAGAGATCAAGGGCTGGGGAACCGAAGGTCGTCGCTATAAACTAGATAGCAATGCCCTCAAAGATGTGGCATCGGCGTAATTAGTGACTATTTAACGTCTACAAAGTCAAAAGTAAACAGCTGACGGTCCTGCATAAATCGCCCCGTACACGTCTGTAACGTCAATATCGGACTACCCGCATAATCGAATACCGAACCATCAGACGGAGCTACGACACGGTTACCGGCGTACGAATACGTAAACGATAGGCCGTTATCGGTACGCACCACTACCTCCTTGCCTGGTCGGATAGATTTAAGCGTAGCGAATACTCCAGGGCGATAGTGACCGTATATGAGAGTGTTACCCTGCTTATCGTTTGGCTGAACTGTTTTGAGCGCATAGTGCACTTTGTCGTTAGATAGCGTCCATTGACCAGTTTTTGGGTTATAAATACCGTCAGCAATTGCCAAAGTAAGATTTAGTGATGGAATTGATAGCGATACAGGCTTGCCGGTTGCAATATTTGGACTAGCTACAACAGTCGGCTTTGTAACAATAGGTTCGTTCGATAGACTCGCTGCCTGTGTAATCTGTCGAGTCTGGTACCAGTAGTAGGTGCCCGGAATTAAACCTGCAAGTCCTATGAGGCATGCGACAATTCCTATGAAAAATAATTTATTCTTATGCATAATAGTTATGTCTTAATGATAAATAGCGGCAAAAACTTTGTTGGTCTTTGCCGCTATTATATTGATTGGGTCTTGCTTATTTAGCCTTTTACAGCTTTTAGCTTAGACACAATCATTGTTACTACACCAGCAACAAACAATACACCAGCTGCAATAAACAGTGCGCTATTGTTTCCTGTGGCTGGGAGAACAGCAGCTGCACCAACAGGTACGCTTGCTCCCAAAACTTGTGGTCCGTACATTGTATGAACTCCTTTTGTTTAAACAAAAGACTCCGCGCACAGTACCTCACCTACTGAAAGGCAGACTCTCTTGAACGTAATTATACATATTTGTGCATTTTTGTAAAGTTTATTATATTAGTGCTTGTGCTTACACGCGTATTAGTATCTCTGTTATTGACACTCTTTCTATAAAATGGTATTTTAATAGTAATAATTAGGTCAGGAGAGCGTTATGTCATATGTAAGGAAATTGTTACTAGTATTTGTGGCCCTTGCTTTGCTAATATCGCCCCTAACGCCAGCATATTCCGCCAATGCGGCCGGAACAAATCTAGTTAGCAATCCTTCAGTAGAGACAGTCGGCACAACAGTATCAGCACCGAAAGACTGGATATCAAACAAATGGGGCACTAATACTACTACATTTCAATACATGAACGAGGGCTATACAGGTTCGCGAAGCGTTAAGACAACTATTAGCGCTTATACGAATGGAGATGCAAAGTGGTATTTCAGTCCGGTAGCAGTTAGTCCTAATCAAACCTATACCTATAGCACTTCATATAAAGCT
>CAYMTU010000086.1:0-2108 GCA_964393455.1 uncultured Candidatus Saccharibacteria bacterium | reverse complement strand
GCCCTGTACGAACCTTAGGGTTCGTATTCGCTGCGCGAATTACAAAAATAATTACCCACCAAATGGGGGGTAATTATTTTGGTGATCCGGGAGGGATTCGAACCCCCGACGCCCGCCTTAGGACGGCGGCGCTCTAATCCACTGAGCTACCGGACCGTTTACAGGAGTAAGTATAGCATGACTAACCATGACAGGTGACTATCGACTGAATAGGTTTAGCTCTGTACAATGTACTTATGCCTAAAAAAGAAAAATCGGCTAAAAAATATTTTGATGATCAGTTTGATGATGTAGATGTGCTTTTTGTTTTTCGAAAGCACCCAATTGTCATGAGAAAAGGCTTAATCATCGGAATGGCTGCGTGGTTAATCGGTCCTCTTTATACTCTTATCCTAACGTATACAAGCCCTGACAGTTTACCGACGATGACTTTTTTTGGTGTAAGTCTGTTGCTTAGCATGCTTCTTGGCATGTTAATCTTGTTTCCTTCTTGGATTGGTTGGTACTACAGTGTTTTTATCGTTACCGATCAGCGATTAATCCAGATTACACAAAGAGGGTTATTCCACCGAAGTGTAGTTGATCTAGGGCTTTCCAAGATACAATCCACCAACTACGAAATTAAAGGTTTGCAGGCAACGCTCTTAAGTTTTGGTACAATAGTAATACAGACATATATGGGGGATTTAGTCATTCACGAAGTCCATCATCCCGTAGAAGTCATTCGCAAAATTTCTGAAATTTTACGAGATCAAGGAATAATCGCCGAAGAAATAGATGGGTCCATAGAAAGTAACGAAGGGTTAGAGATCGAAACATGAAGAAAATGCTCAGTAAAATAAGACGACCAAAATCCCGCAAGGCAAAGGAAGAAGATAAGACTGCTGCTGCTGAAGGAGTCCGTATTACGAACGATACCGTAGCTGAACATCGTGAAGAAGTGCTTTCTAGCGCTCGTAAGTACATATACCCATTGCAGCACTCTAAGCATAAAGTGGTGCTCATAACTACGACATTATTCATTGCAGTTATAGTAGGGTTTTTTAGCTATACGATCCTCTCGCTATATAAGATGAAGTCATACTCGACTTTTTTGTATGGAGTCACCCAAGTCGTTCCATTTCCAATTGCGCGCGCAGGTGGCAGTTTCGTAGCTTATGAAAACTATCTATTTGAATTAAAGCATTACATTCACTACTATGAAAATCAGCAAAAACTAGATTTTAAAACAGAGTCTGGTAAACAGCAACTAGAAGAGTTCAAGAAGCGAGCACTAGATAAAGTTGTTAATGATGCATACATAAAGCAACTTGCAAAAGAGAAGAACGTGACGGTAAGCGATAAAGAGGTGAATGATGAGATTCAGATTGTGCGTGCCCAGAATCGATTAGGTGGTAGCGATAAGGTGTTTGAAGACGTCCTAAAAGAATACTGGGGTTGGTCGGTGAATGATTTTAAGCGAAGTCTAAAGCAAGAAATCACCAAGAGAAAGTTATTGCCGCTACTCGATACTGAAACAGTTGCTAAGGCCAATCAAGCGAAAGCTGAGCTTAACTCTGGAGCCGACTTCGCAGCAACAGCCAAGAAATATTCAGACGACGTTTCGAGCAAAGACAATGGTGGTGAATTCGGATACCCAATAGATAAAGCGAATCGTGATATTTCTGCACAAACTACGGCGGTACTCTTCAAGTTACAACCTGGGCAAGTTTCGGATGTTATTAATACCGGGTATACACTCGAAATTGTAAAAAATATAGAACTTCAGGGCGAGAAGATTCGAGCAGCACATATTGTAAACAATTTTAAAGATATTCAATCGTACTTAAATGATCTTAAAGATCAGAAAAAAGCTAGCATATATATCAAGCTCTAATCTGTTAATAGTGAGTACAAAAGTTATTCAATATGTAATAACCAAACTACATTTAGCATCGATTATTAATGGTGAGATTTGTTAGATGAACTATCTAAAAGTCTATAGTGATAAATCGTTCGTCATAGTCTGATAGTTCAGCATTGTCGAAAGAAGCCATCCTAATTTTTGTAACTGCAATAGAGTATGCGATAAATTCACCTGCATTCAACTTAGCTACCGGTGCAATTGA
>CAYMTU010000085.1:0-2111 GCA_964393455.1 uncultured Candidatus Saccharibacteria bacterium | reverse complement strand
TGGCTCTTTTGAATGAATTACGTTCTCTTGATAGACAAATGAAATCCTATCTGTATCTCCGATTGTTCTAGCCCAATGTACGGGCCTTTCCAGAAGTGTTCTCGGATTTAAAAGTTCATGAATATCCCCTGCCTCGACAGCTATAGGTTCAATTGGCGCCTCGCCCGATTGAACATCAATCCCAAATAGTGCCCTACCGCATAGCGTCGCAATACGCGATACACGATCATTGTGTCTGTTCCCATAATCGCGGTGTGGTGCAACTTCGGTTCCACTATCGCAGTAGTTTATGGTTAGTTTAAATACAGAACGCAATGATGCGAGTTGAATGCCCTTTAATTGTGTAGGTATAGTAGTCATTTCATCGAGAAGCGAGGCTATGGCTGGTGCTTCTGATTCGAAGGCATCTCGGTTTTTTTGGTTGATTTTAACTTGCATAAACGGACTGATTCCTGTGGCTTCATCATCGTACATAGCAGCAGCAAAACCTAAGAATTGAATATTTTCTCTTAAACTACGAGCCTCTTTAGCCGCTTCTTGGATGATCTCAGGAGCTAACGCGTTACGATTTACTGCAAGTATTTGGTTCGACATAAGAATTAATTAAACAATAAAGAATAAAAATAGTCAATTTACGAAGTACAACTTTATAGCAACAATGTACACGTAGCTTAGTAGTACATAAAAAAATAACCATTTTAATGGCCTCAATTAGCATTTAAAATAAGAAGTAATTATTGCTCGCTATATGTACCAACATAAGCTATAATTACCCTTAAGCTAATTAGTTATTCCTATGAGGGTTTATTAACGGATGAGACTGATGAAAGATCGATGGATCAAGAAGTATAGACGTATCCAACCGTTTCGTAGATTTGTTTTATTTCTTACCGGAAGTGTAAAATTAGTAGCGGATAAAATTGCTACTTTGCTGCGTTTAAAGTCTCATACTCCGCAGCCACAAAAAAGTGCGCCTAGATATAGTAAAGTCAAAAAAACAGCCAAAAAGGTCCATTACCACGTTGCAAAAAAGCCACACGAAAAGTTACTTTCAAATTCTAGGAGTTACTACTGGTGGCATACATGGGAATATAAAAGGCTGCATCTGGGGTTGCACGGCTAGATACGAGCGAAGTAGATAGCATTGTCTACGGTGTTGATGCTGCTTATCAGGATATTGCGAGTATTCCTGTCGTGAAGGGTACATTTTTAAAGGCAAATACAGATGACCAAGTTGTCGTTAATAGCACCTTTTTATCGAGCATTGGTATACAATCCCCCGATAAGGCTATTGGTAAAAAGCTCGAGCTAGCTGTAACTCCCGAGGACAGCGAAAACGGTACACAAACGAGCAAAAAAGTTTCCCTAAATATCGTCGGGGTTACCAGTACTGGTTCTGGAAGTGAAATATATGTGCCTGCGTACATCGTCGAACAGACGCAGAGAGGTGTTTTTAAGCAGCTCAAAGTTGTAACCGGTAATACCAAGGAAGTGCCGAATATTCGTAAGCAAATAGAAAGTTTGGGATTTGAGACACGTAGTCCACTCGATACCATCAGTCAAATTGAACAGTTGTTTCGTTACCTTAATATGATTTTGATTGGCATCGGTTCTATCGGAATGATTGTGGCTATTTTGGGCATGTTTAATACACTTACCATTTCTTTGCTTGAACGGACGCGAGAGATTGGTCTTATGATTTCAGTTGGTGTGCGCAATAAAGATGTTAAGAGGCTATTTATGTATGAAAGCTTAATTTTATCGGTTCTCGGATCGACTATTGGTATAGCTCTGGCAGTGACGAGCGGTTCTATTATGAACATGGTCATGCGAAACCTAGCCTCATCCCGTGGCTTTAATGAGAAGTTTTCAGTTTTCTATGCGCCTTGGTGGCTTCCACTAGGCATGGTGCTATTTATGGTTTTTGTCGGAACGTGTGTGGCATTTTTCCCTGCAAAACGGGCCGCGAATATTAGTCCAGTGGATGCACTAAGAGACGACTAATCGAAGAAATATCAGTATTGAGGGAAAAACTACTTCCCCTTATCGTGCCCAGATAATACTACTGCTCCCCTCTTACAGCATTCTGTTGATAATCAAACATCACAGCC
>CAYMTU010000084.1:0-2157 GCA_964393455.1 uncultured Candidatus Saccharibacteria bacterium | reverse complement strand
GTCACCTATTATAGAGTATTCGGGTTTAAAAATATAGGCTTAAGCGTATTAAAATCCATCTAGCTCGAACAGGTTAACGTACTACCTGCGCAATGTGATATTGTTAAACTCTCCACATCGCCCACACTTTGATTCAACTTCTTCTTTTAATAGCTTTTCAATTGCAAATAATTTATTGCAATTTTGACACCTGTGCTCAAGTTCTGATCCATGTAATCCTACTACGTTTACATCGGTAATATCTTTAGTAATTCCAAAAATAAATTTTGTTTTTGATGTATCATCGGCCGCCGCCAGTGCCGTACTAACGCTTTCGATCACTCGCCAGACACCTAATGAATCTTTAACCCTATACACAACTCTCGTTCGCTTTCCAGGTAATAGACTCCGATATTTAGTAATATGAACAGACAAATATTGAAAGTCTTTGGGGTGAGTAATTTTTTTAGGCCATTCAACTCCCAGCTCTTCTATCTGCTCTTTTGAATAGCTAAGCATAGTAAGAATACTTTTATTTGAGTATAGAGGTTTTAGCGAAAGCGGATCGATAATAGACACCATCTCGAGTGCACCAGAAAACATAGTTGAGATTATTTCACTATTATTCACATATTCTGATAGATTGCCAGGATTTATTTTTTCAGGAGTTATCATCTTTCAACATTATACTATTATCTGAAATAGATTTCTCATAATGTCAATTACTCTTGTTCTGAGACATCATACGATACGTAGTTCTATTTTCTTGTACGGCTTCTAATGAGTACCGTCGATTCTAAATTTAAGAATATAGGAGTTAAAGAACACTTTTACTTTTTATACCGTGACTGAATAGATTGTCTGATGTAAGATAATGCTAGTATTATATGGTTAGTTAAATATTTACGTCAAAAGAATTAACCTCTAGCTGGAGAGTGTCTGTTGCTGTTCAATTACGTAATTAACTACGAAATACTGGAAATTTTGATAACCGCACTACGTTGTCGGTGACCATGAATCTTATGGACTCGTTTCTTGGCTTTATAGCGGATTGCCAGGACTTTGTCACCAAGGATTTGTTTCTCGACGATATCTGCTACAACTTTTGCGCCTGTTACTTCTGGGGTGCCAACTTTAACATCTTTGTCATTGATCACCATTAATGGCGTAAATGACACTGTTTTTGCGTCATCTTTTTCAGTATTTAAAAGCTCAACCTCAAGTGTTTGCCCTTCGGTCACTAGGTACTGCTTACCACCAGTAGCGATAACTGCTTTTTTAGTTGTTTCACTCATTTATGTATTCCTATCGAAAAATATTACAAACTTCATAGTAGCAAAAATTTCTACCTCTGTAAAGCCTAGTATTGTGGGTGTTTAAATTAATCTGCTTTATCGATAGCAATTACAATTTTTGACTTTTCGATATCCGTCGTCGTTAAATGCAAATACGTATGGTCGCTACCTATTGTGAGGCTTACCGCGAGCGTCTCATCTGATATTTCTTTTTTGAACTGTTCTATTGCTCCTGAAATTTCCGTATCTTCAGTTGAAATATCGAGTTTGATACGATCATCCACATGCAGATCGGCCTGCTTACGGGCACTTTGAACTTGCCGAATGACTTCACGCATAAGTCCTTCAGCCTTAAGGTCTTTCGTTAGCTCAACATCAATCTCTACCATAATATCTAACAGATTGTACGTAGTCTTTCCAACTTCAACCACATCCGTAAACTTCTCGTCTCCTTTTAGTTCATGCCTTGGAACAATAACCACCTGCTTAACATTTAGTTCTTCGCCAATAATGTCCACGAGTTCTTGACGAATATCAGTCATACCGTACACAACTACTTTTGAGAGCGGTTGACGAACTTTGATTCGTTCTTTGGCGCGCTGAGCCAAGCCATGATTAATTGCCTCTCTTACTTTTGTCATATCACTTAAGAGAATTTCATTAATATAACCAGTTTGAGGCCAATCTAGCAGATGAACCGATTCACCGCCGGTAAGCTTCTGGTATAGCTCGTCAGCTAAAAATGGAGTAAACGGTGCCATGACCATTGCAAGCTGCGTCAGCACGTAGTGCAGCGTCTTATACGCCTCGTTTTTATCTGCATCATCCCCACTCTTCCAGAAACGACGACGACTTCGACGAACATACCAATTCGATGCATCAT
>CAYMTU010000083.1:0-2290 GCA_964393455.1 uncultured Candidatus Saccharibacteria bacterium | reverse complement strand
GTTGACATACGGTCGTCTAATTTTACGACACTTACTTCAAGCTCGTTCATAGCGTATGCCGATTCTTTAATGGCGTCCTCATCGTTACCAAGTATCCGCTCGACGTGGTACGCAGCGGGATCCTTATGATGAGCGGTAGGTGTTTTATCGAGAAATCTTTGCCATACGTCAGGGAAGAATTGCCTAAAGTGTCCTTTTTCAAGAGCATTGTTTTCATCTAGTGATCCTGTATAAATCCCACGCAAAACCAACCCCAAGACCTTACTGGGTTCTTTTAAGGTGTACGCCAATGCAAGCGTTGATCCCCATGAACCCCCAACGATTACGAACTGTTTAACACCTAAGGCTGCGGTTATTTGCGAGATGTCACCAATGAGATCGGCAGTAGTGTTACTTTCGAGTGAGCCATAGGGTGTGCTTTTTCCAGTGCCACGTTGATCAAAAAAAATCACTCTGTTCTTGTGCGGATTAAAAAATGACTTATGACCATCATCGCATCCGCTCCCAGGTCCACCGTGCAAGAATACGAACGTTGTGGCTGCCTCTTTATTACCCCAATCTTGTACATAGAGTGAATGTCCATCATTCGTATCAATCATAGTTTCGCTAATGGTGTGTGTATCAGAATTCATGTTTATTCTCCTGTTGCGTTTAAAGTTGTGTTCATATTTACGCACAGCTCCACCATAACTTCAATTGAATCTATTAATGGGATCGATTTGAATAGCACTTTTGGCAACAAGCTTAATTCAGTGCATGCTAAAACGACGGCATCAACATTCGCAGATGCTATCAAAACTTTTATCTGGTTTGCAGTATTTTCGTCCACTCCACCACTGTCTTTAATGGATTTGATTGCACTAGTAATTAGCGTTTGGCTGATTTTGTCGGGGTAAACACAAGTAACTGTAATTGCCCGACTGTCAAATATACCACTGTTTGCCGTACCTTCAGTGCTTAAAATTAATATTTTTTTATATTGTTTCGATTCAGCAAGCAGTATACACGCAGCTGGCATGTCGATAATCGGCAGGGGAATAGTCGCCATAAGGCGTGCTAATATTTTGGGGCTATGGGCAGTATTACACGGCATACATACGATATCTACATTAGAACTTTGAAGAATCGAAGCACTCACCTTAAATTCTTCTAGCGGATCAGATCCTTTTGATTGTATGAAATCACTTCTATCAGGAATTTGACTGTTATTTACAGAAATAATTCTTGGAAAATCTTGGTCTGCGCCACTGAATGCATCGAGAAGTCGCTGCTCAAAATTGACAGTCGCTCGAGGACCCATCCCACCTAATATTCCTATGGTTAAAGCATTCATGGCGAGCAGTCTCTTAAGTTCAATACTTTTACCATAGATTTGTATAGAATTTGTAGCTCCCGGACAGTCATAGTTGAACAAAATTCTGGTACATAAAGACCGCCATCAGCGATAGCGTCATACTGTGTTAGAGTCGGAATGCTGGTGCCTGTATCTAGAAATTCTGGGCATGCTAAAAATGAGCCAAATACTCCATCGTTAAATTGTTGTTCAGTATTTCTAATGGAACGCAGGAATTGTTCTCTTTTTGCAGTACTCTTCGCATCTGGCGAGGCAAAGAATTCTTTTCTTTTTCCCGATGTGGCTTGCGCTGCATTAGATCGGTTTGCTAACGCCTCAGCAAATGTATCAATGTTTAATTTATTATTGATTGTGCTTGCAAATCGAAAAGCAGTACCGGGCACCATCTCAACCTGTAGTGTAGAGGGTAGCATACTGGCGAAAGACGCCCTAGACGCAACAGCTGCACTCAGTTTTTGAAGGGTAGGAATGATACCGTATATATACGAAATCATATCAGGACCTGAAAGGTGATACTGTGTAGGCTGTTCGGTATTTAGAAACTCAACCACAAAGTTTATGAGAATATCGATTTCGTTTGGTATAAGAACGCCTCCATCGGTACGTGGATTATCTTGAAGCTGTAAAGCGTCCAAGGCTCTATAAGCAGGTTGACCGACTATCCGATGTGTTACGGTATCGTTCGTTTCGATCTCGCGCTTAAAAAGTTCTGGCATTGCTTCAGCGCAAATGTTAAACAGTTCTGCTGCTATTGATTCATTGGCTCGCAGGTACTCAGTATTTGTAACAACTCTAGATCCAGGGAAGGCGGCACTAAGATTTTCGGCGTGAAGTTCGTCTAAGTATTTTCTTATTCCCTCAAATGGGTCTAAAACTTCAGTTCTTGAGCACACTTGCATATCTTCCGCTAAGACCAGCGATTCTTGGCCTGTAATG
>CAYMTU010000082.1:0-2618 GCA_964393455.1 uncultured Candidatus Saccharibacteria bacterium | reverse complement strand
TCGAAAAGCCCTTTCCATCGTATGAACCTACAAACACATTTGATGCACCGCCAATAACTGAAAAATTAGGAACACTAGAACAATCAATATCTGCTGTTTGGGTATATTTACCTTCAAGATCGTTATTAATATCTTGCAATTGCTGACAATTACTAACGTTATATGAAATTTGTGCAGTGGTAGTCGTAGTAATAACATTTGACCAGGGGCCTATACCTGCAATGTTTTTCGCTGTTACTCTTATTTCGTAATCGGTGACTGGATCTAAGATTCCAATTTTAGTAGTTAACTCTGTTGCTACACCTCCATTAGACCAAGATTCGATACCTGCTTTACGATATTGGAGCTCATACGCCGTTGCCCCTTCTACCGCTTCCCAAGAAACATCAACAAATCGTGATTTAGGTGTTACCTGTATATTCTGCGGTGCAGTTGCCGGCATTCCAGTCGCAAAATCTAAGGATGCAGAATATAATCCATTCTTGTAGTTTTCATACGTAATTAAAGAATCAACACTACGAGCTCTAATTTTAAAACTATACCTACCAGGAATTTGAAGTCCGGTTAATGTTGCGGTGAGATTATCCCCGTAGTTGTCCTGTTGACTCGTCCAATCACCTCCGTTAGCAATATCTTTATAGAATAGTTGATAGTCAGCAATGTTTGATGCACGCCCATTACTCCCTACCGGAGCTTCCCAGGTAGCGATAAAGTTATCACCATCCCGTACTACATTTAAATTAGTTGGTGGGTCAGATCGAACGGTTGTCGGAGTATGCACTGGGTAGCTCACAGAGTATTGCCAATTTTCTCCTATTTCCCAAGAACCTCCAAAAAATCCAGATGCATTGTCAATTTTAAAGTAATTTGGCTCAGAGTTATTCGCATTCACCCCGTTGCAAGAAATCAAACTAGATCCACTACAAGCATTTCTACCTGTTCTCGTAATATCAAACGCGTTCGAAGAAAGGTCAGGATCTGTAAGAGACGTATTCGTAAAACTAACTGGTCTATTATAGGAAGCCACGAATCCATAGCTATTTCCTTGATTAGCACCGTTAGAAGTATTTACAGCGCTCACCGTAAAATTGTTATTAATACTTGGCACTACATTAGCATCTTGAGAAACCGAGATTGCCCCTATGAAGCCTCCGACATTAGGCGTACCATCACCCACTCTTGAACAGGTTATGTTTCCTGTCGAGTACGATCGTCGAACACTCGATTCCACCGTCTGTGAGTCAGCAACACTAACGGAACCTACGAAACCGCCACAGCTTCCTCCTGGTGTCTGGGCGGAAGTACCGGCGATTACATTACCGGGTGCGTAACTGTCGGTTATTGTTGCGAGGTTTGATTGGTTACTATCTTCGCTTGGAAGTGGACGTGACGCACCTACCAAACCTCCCGCGTCCATACCTCTATTTGGCTGATCGTTTTGTGCTACCAACACATTACCGGAGCTTGAACTTTTCTCGATTGCTGAATAGTTTATGCCAACCAATCCCCCTATCGTCATTCCTGTACCATCACCACCTGTATCACTTGCCCGTCCGTTAGACTGTACGTTTAAATCACTGTGTACATTAAATACTTTTATTCCTCTGAATTCGCCAGCTAACGCACCAACTGATCGAGCACCATTTATGTCAACGCGGTTGGCATTTACTTCGCTTTTCGTCAGTCTAAGATTCTTGACCGTATTACTTGGTGTAAAGTTTGCAAACATACCAACGGCATACGTTGTCGGTCTGTTAATGTATAAGTCCTTAATCTCATAGTTTCGACCATCTAAATTAGCTCCAAAATTTATAGGTTGAAAGCCTAATCCATTGTTCCAGTTAACCGTGTCACTACAGTCAACATCATTTACAAGAGCATACCACTTATACTGCAGCATACTCTGGAGCTGTGCACAGTTTGTTATAAGATATGGCTCATCCTCGTATCCTTTACCTGCACCATTAAATGCCCGCGCAGATGAAGGACTTACAACTGAAAAGTAGTATGAAAAGCCCAGTACTGCCAAAACTATGACAGTAGCAACACCTAATATTTTTACTTTTCTATTAGATTTCGTAAATAGTTGATTTATAGAAACTGTTTTCATAACTCTTTTGTTATAATAAGCATATCAAATAATGTGCTTATGCTACAATTATTATTAATAAATTAAATTCTTACATTAGGAGAGCCAAGGGAATGACTGCAAGTTCGGAAAATCTATCAGCAAATTCAGATAACACTAAACAAGCAAAAAGAAAGATATTTGATAAAAGTCTCTTTATTATAGTTCTACTGATTACCATTCTATTGGCTGGAGCTGCAGGAGCAGGTTTTTACTTTGGTAGAGAGTATGGAAGAAATGAAGGAACTAAAGAAGCGGTGAGCAAAGTGACAGACCTTCTTAATCCGGTGAATGCATTATCAAATAACGCATCATTCCCCTACACAACCGTTGGTAAGGTCGTAAAAGTTGAGGCAAAATCTATTACCGTAAAGCAACCGAATGGTGAAGAGAAAACTGTACTGGTAAGCGAGAAAACAAAAGTTTCTCAAGGATCAGAAGTAAAATCACTCAGTGATGTCAAAAAAGATGCTAATATTACCATCTTTTC
>CAYMTU010000081.1:0-2743 GCA_964393455.1 uncultured Candidatus Saccharibacteria bacterium | reverse complement strand
GCACGCTGCAGCGTTAATCCCAAACCCTTTTCATCCATAGCCTTATAGTACCAATTATCTTAGACTTTTACTACAAAAATAGTACTAAGTGGCTATTTACTTAACTTAATCTACTTGAAATTGCACTGATGATCGTAAAGAAAACTATCATCGCTACAACACCGCATACGCCAGCCGCAATCAAAGATTGTTGTGTCAAACCACCATTACGTTGTTGAACCTTGTTATAAACCCATGCACTTGCACCGAGTGCGAACAGGAATGATGTCATGAAGTTACCCATTACTCACAATTATACGCTATTTTCATACCGATAAATACATGACCGTATATTTTTGAAATTACTTGTGCTTAAATTACTTTCACGCGGTATGATTAACCGGTATGACTGATCAAATTAACAGGGAATTGTCAGAGGTTATGGATGTGGAACTGGCTCCTATACCTCAAATTGAGCCAACTCATAGACTCCGTTCTTTTCTTGCCAAATCTGCCATTGTTGCGTGTAGTACATTAGGGGCAGCCGTATCCCTAATTAGCCAGCAACCAAGTGCGGAACGAACCATTGGTCCAGTTACCATCGATGCAGATGTAGCATATGGGCAAGATATCGAAGTCTTGGGGCTTTCGGCAGCAGATTCAAAATATGGGATTGGAATGGATGTCAGTATAAAAGCACCTGATTTAGAACAAATTCCCGAAATTAGTCGTCGCCTTGCGCCAATCAGTCAACAAATTGCATCAAAGAACAACGAATCAACCGTCCTGGAACTTGTTCAAAAAGAATACTATCCAGAAATAAACAGCATGAAGAATGAACTTGTTGCAGAATCACTCCTATATCTTGGAGTTGGAGCCCTTGCTGGCGGTTTTCTGAGCGCAAAAGTGCTCGAGCGCCTTGGGCAAGACCGTAGAACGTGGAAGTTTATTATTGCATCCAGTATGGCAGGGATGCTCGTTGTTGGTGGAGCGGAGTTTCAAAGTCTAGGAAGTGTCAATACGACTGAAGCAGCCGATAGGCTCAGTACTGAGCTTCGCCAACCGTTTGATGAATACCTAATGACCAGTACTAGTGACATGCTCGTCAATCTTGATAGTATTAATGACGAAACCAGAAAACAAATCGCACGACTTGTGCGTATAAGTAATGCGCTATCAAGGCAACCTTCCGAAATACCAGAAGATACTCAAACGTGGATTGTTTATTCCGACTCACATGGTTTACCGACTGCTCCAGAAACCATCGAGACACTAGCTCAATCTGCAAACGCAGATGCAATTCTTGGAGAAGGTGATTACGGAAATACCGGTAATGAAATAGAGATGGATCTGCTAGATGGATTATCGCTCAATGAGACTAACTTCATCGGTTTTAATGATATTCGAACCTGTGATTCATGGGATGCACTAAAAAGTAGCTGCTCGAAGCGTGGCGATCGCTTACCGCATGGTGCTTTAAGCGGCAATCACGATCCTGAAAATATATATTCAATATTCAATCAGCTTGGAATGATAAATCTTGATCAAGCAAGATCATTTAATGGAGTGCCTATTTTTTCTTTATCAGATGCATGTTTTGTCGATTCACCGGGCTGTAGAGGAGATGACGCCAAAACAGTTAACCAAGAGTATGCAAAACATCAACTTATTGATCTGCAAAACAGTGGAGACCCACTGCCGAAAATAGGTTTTTTTGCATCGTACGATGCGGCTGATGAATTTATTGGCGAAATTGATACCCTGATAGTTGGGGGAAGGCACGAGTTCTCTCATAAATCAAAAGATGGTAGCGAGATATACTATGTACCAACTGTCGGGCAAGCATTTCCTCGCGGCGCGCGCGAAGCAGGTGCCTTGATTCTTTCGATTCAATCAGATGGCACTTTACTGCAGTGCAGTAATGTGTCTTGGCAAACACTGCAAGCAAGAACTCCAACCATAACCAGTTGCTAACCGTTTTTTTCTGTAGGAGATTCGTTGTTGTTTCGCGCTACAATATACTTATGTTTAAAAAAATGCTGAGCGGGCTTTTAATACTCGTATTCACTACGAGTGTTTTTACCTTTATCCTGATTACATCTCTGGTTATTTTATTTCGTCCGAACAATATAAAAGAGTGGGTTCGAGAAAGCGGCGCCTATACAACACTATCAAGTACCATTATTAATCAGGGCATCCAGCAGCAAACAACATCCAATATTCCATTTAATGATCCTGCGGTACAATCTTCGGTAAAGTTAGCATTATCTCCAAAATTTGTAGAGACTTCTTCTGAAACCATTATTGATAGCTTCTTTTCCTGGCTAGATGGTTCATCTAAAAAACTTACATTCACCATTAGTACCGATCCCGTTAAACAGGTATTCGCTGATGACCTAGTTGCCTATGCAACAAAACGATACAATGCGCTGCCAGCATGTAAAAAATATGCTCTGCCGGAATCGACAGATCCTTTGACGATAGAATGCCGCCCATCATACGGAGTCAATATTAATCAACTAACTACAGACTTACGTACGCAGATTATGCAAAATGAGGATTTTCTACCAAACTCCGCACTTACAGCAGATACTATTTTTAATAATTCTCGCTTTATTGGGAGCGAGTCGGCATTGCCAAAAATATATCGTTTCATGCAGTATGCGCCGTACTTGCTTGCTTTTAGCTTACTCCTCACTGCGTTGAGTGCTATTGCAGTCCACGAATCGACACGACAAATTATAGGCAAAGTTGGCTCCATTCT
>CAYMTU010000080.1:0-2775 GCA_964393455.1 uncultured Candidatus Saccharibacteria bacterium | reverse complement strand
ATCGGTTGGTGAGTTCGATAATAAGTGGATAGCAATTGAGGCTGAGTACCTTAAGTCACTTGGCGCGCCAACAACATCTACTGAAAAAATAAAGAACGAGCAGATAAATTCAGACGATGTTGCAGAAATCGCAAGAGCAGTTACCGCTACGGCAACCGAATATGTTTTTACGGCTGAACCAGACAAAGCAATATTTGTGCAAAAAAGTTTTGTTGGCAAAGAAAAAGTGGATGACATAAATGCGTATCACTACAAAGTAGCCATTAATAACGAAAACTCAAAGAAATTCTGCGAAGCATTAACCGAGAAACTATACAGCACAAAGGGATATCGAAAATTGAACGGCGGCAGCGATGCTGAAATAGAAAAATCTAAAACAAGAGATGTGAAAAGCTGTCGTGAATCGGGAAATGATTTTAAAGATACCGATGTGTATGACTTGTGGGTAGATTCGAAGTATAAGCTAATACATAAAATTCGATTTACTAATAAAGATAACCCCGAGATGTACACCGAAATTGGACAAACATACAAAGGCGGTGACGAAGTGAAAATGTTCGTGAACTATGTCGATGGTAAACAAAAATCTGTTGGTAAGTTTACCCTGGAAACTAATCTTAAAACTAGGACCACAAAAGGAACGATCGTTTATGGTGGAAAAGGAACTAATCCATACGACGTAAAATTAACCATGCAGGCAAAGCCCTACAGCGGCGAAATTGCAACCACCAAACCAAATGGAGCAATTCCGATTGAGCAAGTATTGCAAAAATTTGGGATTGATCCAAAGCAACAATTCGCACCAACCCCCACCAACTATGGACCTGAAGACAATCCAAATGTATACACTCCACTGTCATCACGAACACTCGATCGAATAACATTCAGTCCATCTGGCATAAAATATCTAAAAGATGCCGTTGACACCTCACTGCAAACTACCGGAGTCTCACCGTCAGTAGACGATCTATTTAATCCTGCCATTCGGGGATCGGAAATCATTAAAAATAATGCTGAAATCCCTTCAACTACCCAAAAAATTACTCGAATAGCACTGTCTCTACTAAATCAATAGTCCTCGTCTATCGATTATTTTGGTCGAACAATGACTTGGTCTCGACGAGGCCCTACCCCAATCATCGTAATTGGCACATTGGTTTGATTTTCTATAAACTTAACATATTTTTGAGCATTTTCTGGTAAATCTTCAAAATAACGTACATCTTGAATATCCTCATGCCAAGAAGATAATATCTCATACACAGGGTTGGACTGCTCTAGTTTATATGCTGCATCAGGAGCAACTAACAACTTCTTACCTTTTCGTTCATACGCTACACAGACTGGTATTTCATCACCATACCGTGCGACCCAATCAAGTTTCGATAATGCCATTTCTTGCTCACCGTTACCACCGTTAACCATCTGGGCACGACGAATCTGTGGTATATCAAAGTAGCCAAGGCGTCGAACTCTGCCAGTGGTCGTTCCTTTTTCTGCATCAATAGTACTCATGTCTCCATGTAGTCGTGATAGGGTTTCAGAATCTGTGATTTCAGTAACAAAAGGTCCTCCACCAACATGTGACTGTACTGCTTTGGCAACTCCTGTTACGCCTTCAATAAATGAAGGAGCAATCCCTAAGCCAGTACAAACACCTCCGGTAGTTGTCGAAGAAGACGTTGTGTAAGGGTACATACCGTGATCAATATCAAGCAAGAAAGCTTGAGCGCCTTCAGCAAGTACGCGGGCGGGCTTTTCTTTGCGCAATTCGGAATTTAAGTAGAATGTCGTATCCGTAATAAATGATCCAATTTTCAAAGCACTTTCAATATATTCACGTGCTACTTCTGTCTCATTAATTCGAGGGAGATCAAGTTCTTTTCGTATTTGACGCTGCGCACATAATCCAGCAATGATTATATCTATCAGCTCATCCGGGCTATTTTTAATCACTTCTGCACGAGCACCAATTCGGAGCGCCTTAAATGAGGCTACCTGAGCAATCCCCGATTTAGTACTTCCCTGACTGGCTTCACCAGCTTCACGAATTTCATCTTCTGAGATATGACTCGGTAATATCAAGTGAGCAGCTGAGCTTATTTTCAGATTCCTCTTTGAAACTTCAATATCTTTGGATTCAATATCCTGAATTTCTTCGACTAACTTTACAGGATTTACAAGCGTACCGTTTCCAATCACATTCATAGCATGTTCATGAGCAATTCCTGAAGGCACTAGATGAAGAGCAAGCTCCCTTTCATCTGGTAAAACAACAGTGTGGCCGGCATTATTGCCGCCATTAAAACGCGCAACGATATCATGATCTTCTGCGTACATATCTACAAAGCGACCTTTACCTTCGTCGCCTCTCTGCAAACCTAAAACTGCATTTACTGGCATTTCAGCTACAAGCTTACCCTAACCCCTGTTAGTATGCAACCATATGCATTATTTTTATGCATCAACAAAAACGCGACCCATCATCTGGGTCGCTTTGACGAATTCATAACAACTTATATACCTTTTACGGATATCATAGGTTCTGCACATGAGCTAGTTTTAGTGCAGTATGTTTGATTAATGTACTGAATTTTCATGCTTGCTCTCTAGTGGGTGCGCTACTGCGGAACGTATAGGGAGGTGTACTGTAGGTACAACGACTGCGTACCGCAAAGGAGCAAACCCGCTAGAGTCAAGAAAACAGCGGTGCTTCTAGCTCAACAAAAACGCGACCCATCATCTGGGTCGCTTTGACGAATTCATAACAACTTA
>CAYMTU010000079.1:0-2980 GCA_964393455.1 uncultured Candidatus Saccharibacteria bacterium | reverse complement strand
AGCCCTGCAAAAAATAAGAACGCTCCCTTATACTGCACACTATCCTTATTAGCTATGAGCAACAAACTTATCAGCCCCAGCACGGCATTGATAATAAAAAATAGTAGGTAGTTTCCATACATAGTAGTCATGTAGTCACCGTAGCTAAGCCCGTGTTTTTTCTTTAAATACACCGCCCGAAAACCTAAGCCCGCGCCAGACGATGCAAAGAAATTACCCAGCGAAGAAATGAGCGATACGCGCACGCTTTCGCGAACAGATATTTTCTTGTTAAACGGTTCTATTACATACTTAATAAACAGTCCGTTAGTAAACACAATTGCAACATAGCACACTGCAACTCCCACCAAAAAGATTGGTCGAACATCAAGCAGTATCTTAAAGCTTTCAATATTACGCACAAAGTAGACTACAAAAATTGCCAGGACCAACAAGCCAAATAGCTGCTTGTGATAGCGTTTTAAAAATCGAATCATTATGGCTGGACCTTTTGTATTTTGGTATATACTTTCAAATACTGCTCGGCAATTGTTGACCACCCATAATGATCTAGGGTGTATGTTCTAGCATCCTTACCCTGTTTTTGAGCCAACTTAGGGGTTTCAATTACTTCCAGTATCACCCGAATGAATTCTGGAGCTTCGCGCTCTTGCACTAGTGTGCCATTTTTTCCGTCAATGATCGCATCGACGATTCCTTCAATACCACTAGCCACAACTGGCACTTTGCACAACGCTGCTTCCAACAAAACACGACCAAAACCTTCCATATCTCCAGGTACGATGACGTTGGGCATCACAAAACAATCGGCTGCGTTATATAGTAGCTTCAGCTGTTCATCGCTGGTCCGCCCGAGCATTATGACATTGCCAGCCATGCCATTATTCTCAATCGCTGCTTCAACCTGCGGGCGCCATGCACCCTCCCCGCTTACGGCCAATAATACTTCGGGATGTTTTTCAACTAGCTTTGGCATAACGTTCGCCACAAACCAGTCCACCCCTTTTCGTTCTACCAATCTACCAGAAGTAAGTAGTAGTTTTGTTTTATGCTGTAAGCCGGGGACAAATTCACTCGCTTTTTGCCGAGCCAATTGTTTATTGTCAATAAACAGATCATCAGTAATCCCTACTGGAATTACACGAACTTTAGCCTCCGTTATTCCACGACTAATGACTTCTGCTTTTGCAGCACCACTAATACACGCAACAGCGTCAGCTCGTGACAACGACCAACGAATCAGCCTTTGGTATAAACTATTTTTATAGGTAACATCCAGCCCATGAATTACAACTACAACCGGTTTTTTAAATATCAATTTCAGCGGCATGCACACGATGGAAACAACACCATCCTGCGCATGGATAATATCAATACGTTTGGTGAGTAGCAGCCAAAACGATCGAACAAAAAAGTACGGGAGTATAAAAATTAGAGCTTTTTTGGAGCCACCCCATGATAATAAAATAGTATCTGTTTTTTCAGATACAGCCTGGTGTAAGTCGCTGGCAAAACGTTCCATGCCGCCCGTTGTGGGCGGAAAACAACGTGTCACAAACAAAACACTACGGATCGCATCGGCCTGCCTTTTGGTTGCACCAAAAGCACCGCCGTTGCTTGTGGCGGATTGTTGCGTCGACGATTTGCGGTTCTCGATTGACGTACCATCTGTACGTCTCACTCGATCCTCACCGTCTCCTTGCACTCCACTCACATCCATAGTATTTTGTATCCTACTTTCAATGTAGACTCGTTACTTTTTGTTTGACTCTCTTGGATAACGAAGTCCTTTGAGGTTTTCATACATTTTTTCTTGATTATTTAGCAGCCGCACCTGCATATCTGCTAGCAATCCTATTGCCCACAATACTAAACTCAATGTCACCATGTATATACCAAGGAAACCAATAAATTTATATGGGCTAAAGTCACCGGTGACAAAGTAGTGTGCAACCGTAAATATCAAACTTGGAATTCCAATTAGCGCTGGGATAAATCCTAGCCAACCAAAGAACCTTAAGGGGGCAAAATCTCTGTATGATCGAAGTATATTTATAGCACTCAAGGCAACATACGATGGAATACTAGTAACAACTCTAGATTTTCTACCCGGGTAATATTTAACGACTACGGGCAATGCTACTATTCGCATACGCTTCATAGCTAGTACCTGGAATGTTTCCTGGGTGTACGTATGTGTGCCATTAATGTTTAGTGCCAGAAGTGCCTTGCGGTTGTACGCCCTAAAACCACAAGTCACGTCATTAAACTTATGTCCACTTAGCTTGCCGGTCACCCAGGCACCGACTTTATTGCCATAGTATTTTCCAGATGGCATATTTTCTGGCTGCTCAGCAACACCAGTATCAGGGTTTGTAAACCTATCTGCTGCAACAAAGTCAGCATTGTCTTCAACGATCGGTGCTACTAATTTTGGTATGTCTAGAGGATTAAATTGCAGATCGCCATCAATATTAACCAGTATATCGGCACCGCGTTCTAACGCCAGGTCTATTACTTCTCGAAAACGAAAGGCCAACTTCTTGGTCATACCATCGCTTATCACCAATGCTCCGTGCTCTTTGGCAATACCTGACGTATTATCAGTACTGCCGTCATCTATAACCCATTTTTCGATTTTTCTAATGCCATCGATGCTTTTCGGTATCAAATCCAACAACTTACCAATAGTCTCGGCTTCATCTTTACAAATCGATACTACAACTAATTTCATTGACTTCTCTCTTATCTCCTTCTATTGTAACAGTATTAGTATGAAGAATATCTTAGTAACAGGTGGTTGTGGATTCATTGGCTCTCATACAGTAGTGGAACTGGTGTCTGCCGGCTATAAACCAATAATCGTCGATAACTTTAGCAATTCAGACAAATCTGTCGTGGGTGGTATAGAAAAAATTACTAATCATAAAATAAAACTATATACAGGCGACTTTCAAAACGTTGTTTTGCTAAAAAAGGT
>CAYMTU010000078.1:0-3045 GCA_964393455.1 uncultured Candidatus Saccharibacteria bacterium | reverse complement strand
CCCTTTCGGCATCAGGATAAAAATATATTAGGGCATAGTCCTTCTATATTTTATCTTTATGCCTATCCCCCTAAAGGCGGTGCCACGCACCGCGGAAAGTTTAAAACTTTCAGTTTTATTCGGTGGTGGTTCATCCTTCCTAACGCGCAGGGCAATCATAGATTGCTCTGGCTGTTCTCCCCTCAAACTAATATTTATAAACCGAAGTAAATTCGTTTTATAAATCATTTAATTTCCGCTTCGCTCATGAGTAATTTAATCTAGTATTATTCGGTGGTGGTACGGACTTGGCCGTTGTCGAGCGTCTCGACGGTGCATGAATTCCACAGGCCAACCTTAGACACTTCGGCTTGTTTCTGAAGGTTACGAAATTCTTCTAGTTTTTCAAATGGAAAATAGGTATAGGCAAAGCCGTAGCCTTGCTTAATAATTTCGGCATTTACAAGGGTGCCATCTGGAAGGTACACATAGCGAAGCAGCCTGTTATAGCGATCGCGGTTTGTATTGGTTGGGTCGGCTTCGAGCCGAACGTTACTACTACCAATAAGCTTTTTCGTAAAGTCGCTGGCAGCTTTGCCATAGCATTGCACCTCTTTTCGTGGGTCTTTTGTTTCAGGCGTGTCAACGCCAATCATTCTTACCTTCTCTTCCGTACCATTCATGCTGACACTGATGGTATCGCCATCGGTAAAAGCTGTAACTGTATATAGTCCGGGCTGTGATTTTTCAGCAATTTTGACGACTGGTTTTGACAATTCATTTTGGCGAGTCAATAGTAGAACCATTGAAATTATGAGTAGAATTACCAACCTGACTATTCGTTTATTTTTTCGAGTCATATTGTCGAATGCCTTTCAATTACGTATGATTATACTTGAATGTCTACTATAGAAAATCCACAGCCACCTGCTGAGCGCTGGCCACTAGAACATGTTGAAATTGGAGAAGTACTTGAGCTCGCCAAAGTTGTCCGAACTATGGATGACTACCAGAGCTTTACACGTCGTCATCCGGAGGTGCACTTTGGTCAAATATCGGTACGTCAATTATGCAGTCTGTATTTGGAAGATATGCATGCTCGGGCAGGATTGCCGCTTGACTACGAACACTACTAAAGAATTTCTGATAATTTTTCGGATACGTAAGGTTTTGTTAGTATAGTACCGTCCAAAATGATTGTACGTTCATCCGCTTTTGGTTCCTCAAGCTTATCACTTAATGCATGAAAATGTTCGTCGGACATATCGCCTAAAATCCGAGTGTGCGAATGATGATGTGAATTTTGGGCACGGATTTTCGCCGTACTTTTTGGTACCTGCACCCATACCACTACCGTTTGGGCATTATGGCTAGCGGCAATTTCCCTCAGCTTTTGACGATCATGGTAATGGTTGAATGCGGTATCAAATATGACGCTACAACCTCTTTGCAGTAATTCACTTGCTCGAGAATTTAAACGATTGTAAAGCTCATCATTTTCTTTTTGCGTGTAGGTTGGTTGCTGGTGAATTGTTCGCCGTTCATAATCGGCCCATATATGCGAGGCACCTGTTATATCGGCAATTAGCTTGCTGGCGGTGGTCTTGCCCGCTCCAGGAATACCAACTAAGAGGAATAGTGTACTTTTGTGCATACCAATAGCGTAGCGATGAATAGATAAAAGTACAATTATAAATAGAAATTATGTTGTGCGTTTAGAAAACGGATACTATGTATCTGATTTTCGATTTTTGTTTTTATTAACTATTTTACGAGCCACCGTAAAAACATTCTTTGTTGGTGCATCTTCGAGTGCTCGTGAAAGTTCCCCGGGCTTAACCTTTAGTACGTTATACAGTATAGAACCAATCTTTGCTTCACTATCTTCAACTTGGGCATCGCGGAGTGCTTCGATCCAGTGCACTGGTTGTGCGTAATGCATTACGATGTTTAAATTACTCTTTATCCGATCCTTACCATAGTCCAGCAAAAATGACTTTCGTGACAGGTACTGACTCATCATTATTTCGGCTTCTTCTGAACTAATGATATTTTCACTCAGTTTTGTTACGTACTGTTGGATTGTACCGATGCGTTCTTTTATGGTTTCTGGCTTATATAGATAAAATTTTTCGTTACTACGGATAACGTCAAGGCTGATGCCCATGGCCACAAGTGCTTTTTCTCTTTCAAGAAAAACCTTGAGTGGATAATTTAGTAAATCGGGGCGACGTTTAAAGAAGTCTGGTTTAAATCCCATCTCGAGTAAGGTATCGATTTCGGCTTCGACTTTATCGGGAGCAGTTATGTGGCGATAGATCCCGCGATGCGCAGAGGTCAATATTTTTTCAACCGGAACCCCTATTTTGCCAGCGAGGCTGGTTGTAGCATGCTCAAGTTTGTCTTTGTTGTAGCGAAGAAATTGAGGATTAAGCTTGAAAGCCTCGACAGGATCAATTGACCAACCGCGCTCCTGGTATTCGGCTTCACTTCCACCGTGCATCCATTGTGCTGTTTCAAATATTTCGTTTACAGAAATACCCTTATAGAAATTACTGTCATCATACCGTTTGCCAATGAGCGCTTCAATGAGCTCTGCTCGAGCTTCATAGATACTCTCATTATCTTGCTTTTTGCCATTCTTATCGGGGCAAGTAGATGCCTGTGTAGTCAATGAAAATAACTTGGCTTTTTCTGCTAATGCGATGCCTTCAGGGAAAAAGATGTCCATGCTGCTCTCGAAATTCTTTATAAGGGTTTCTCTTTGCTCATCTTCAACCAATGACCCTGAAACGTCTATCTGATCGAGCTCAGTCAGTAGGACCCCGCCAATACCAGAAATAATCTCATCCTGTTGTGATGCGCAAATTTCAGCACTGCTTTCTAACGCAGCAACGCCTAATTTATCGGCGAGGTGTATAAGTCGCATTACTTCAGATTGAAGCTCAGGATTTTCTGTATGTGAAAAAACTTCAAAGCTACGCTTTGAAAAATTTCCATTAACATCTCCACCAAAGTTTTCCATTACGTTATAATAACATAAAATGTAATAAAAGTCTATGGCTC
>CAYMTU010000077.1:0-3114 GCA_964393455.1 uncultured Candidatus Saccharibacteria bacterium | reverse complement strand
GTCGCAAAGCCGGCTTTTCCTGAAGCATTATAAACCGCTACCGTTGGTGCCTCTTTACGCAAGTACGGGTCGAGCATGTTTGTGCGAGCATAGGCACGAATTTCGGAGAAATCTCCTGCACCAGCAGTTGGCAGTACAACAGACTGGCCGCCAATGTTTCCGGTAGTTACCAGTGGGTCAACTGGTTTTGCCAGATCAAGGGATTTTATGCTGCTGTCAGGAAGCGTTTTGGTTTTTTCGAATAAAGTTTTTGCTTCATCGATTGATAGATCAGTTCGGATGTTCTTTTGTACCGCATTAGCTAAGCTATTAAGTCGCACAGGGTTAGCTACGATGCCAGTACTGGTAGCTTTCTTACGCATTGCTACTAAAAGTTTTCGCTGGTTTTCGTTACGGTCGAAGTCACCACGAGCAGATCCTTGCCTGGTACGGGCAAATTGTAGTGCTCGGTCACCATTCATAGTTTGTGGGCCTGCTTTGAATTTCCATCCGGTGAAGCGGTCATATATTGCTTCGTTTACGGTGACATCTACACCTCCAAGGGCATTGACCACATCACGAAAAGCTTTGTAATCACTCAAAACGTACTTATGTATGGGCACTCCTGCTACATCACGCACCGCGCCGATGGCTGTTTTGACTCCTTCATCTTCAGCAGCATCCTTACTCTTGCCATTGTCGAGAGCAATTATTTTACCCGTACTGTAGGCGGCATTAATTTTCATGTTCTCACCCTTGACGCGTACCCATGTGTCACGAGGAATACTCAACAGTGAGACCGTTTGATTTTGTACGTCGATACTCGCGATAAGCATGGTATCGGTGAGATCTGGTGCTTCGTTTTCTGCCCCACCGCGTCCAAGTAGTAGTAGATTGAATCGACCATCACCCTCGGTATTGAGTTTTGTTGGGTCATCGGTTTCTTCTAAGGCAGAAGAGCTACTATTGCCGACACTCCTTGAGAACACTGAATTGAGGAATGAGTACAGTCGAGCTCCGAGTAATCCAGCTAGGCCAAGACAAATAAGAAAAGCGATGAACAAAACTTTGAACTTACGTGAACGATTTTTCCACCATCGTCGTAATCGGCCAGGTCCCTTTTTTTCTTTTTTCTTTTTCTTTTTTGGTTCGGGCACATAACCTCCGTCAAAAATATTCTGCTCTTTTGCAGAAAAATCACCTATTAAAGGTACCGTTTTTTCATTTTCTGGAGTAATTTCGCCATCGTCGGCATGTAGCTGTGCACGATGGTTTGGCTGTTTGCTGAGTGGCCGTCGTGGACCAGTGCTTCTGGCCGTACCACTTTTGTAGTATTGATGTGCGTTTATATTCGGTCGACGTGATGGAATCATGCCATCTATCGAGTCATGTTGAACTCGTTTTTTGGGGCTGTTTAATTCGGGCATATGCAGGGAATTATAGCATAAGAAACTAATGTTTTGCTGAGTAATTACACCTTTTTAACCACTGTTCATACGTGCTATGTGGACAATTATGACGCCTACTTTTTGGAACTCGAGTATACTATAGAGACATAAGCAGTATTATAAGAAATGAAAAAGAAACTCAAAAAGAAACAAAAACTTGAACTCATAAGAATTACTGAGTACATGATCAGTGGTGGTGCTTATTTTTGGACGGGTTACTTGGTATTTTTTATATGCGATCAGCTATTGGGACTCAACCTGTGGTGGGCAAAGTTGGCTGCAAATTTGAGTGGTTGGACGGTGAATTATGTACTGCAAAGATACTGGGTTTTTAATAACAAGCGGCTCAAAAAACACCAAACCGAAGTTACCAAGCGCTACATAATTATTACAGGTGTAAACTTTATGCTCGATTACCTGATTGTCGCCGGGCTTAAAGCAGCTGGCCTCACACCATACCTTGGACAGTTTGTATCGGCAGGGTTCTTTACGGTCTGGAACTATCTTTGGTACAAGTACTGGGTGTTTCCATCTCACAAACATAAACATAAGAGGCCCTCAACTGTATGAATACTATAACTCCCACAACTGCAATCCTGTCATCTGGCAGAGCCAGATGCACTGATTGCATCTTGGATATTTTGCATTTGCTTCGTTACGGTGCGCAGTCTATGTACGCAAGGTACATTTCCTTTGCGCTCCGCCGAATCGCATACAAACTATCGCAAGTGTGGAAGTTATTGACTATCGACTGGAGACTATCGACTGGAGACTATCATTTATGACTGAGACTGTACGACCTACTAAAAAGCAACGAGACATACTGACATTTATTGAACTATTTATTGGCGAACACGGCTACAGTCCGAGCTACCGTGAAATTATGACCGGACTTAACTATACATCCGTCGCCACCGTTTCATTGCACGTGAATAGTTTGATTGCTCGCGGGCATCTGCGAAAGCGCGATCATTCTGCACGATCGATCGAAGTAGTAGAATCTGGTGCCGAAAAACCGCTGCTCACCAATCAAGTGACCGATGGGCAAGAGAAGTGGCTAGTGAAACGAATTGAAGGCATGTTTAGAGAGGCTGAAGAATCACCAAAGCCAACTGATGATCAGATGGACGGTTTGTATGTTGTGGTTGGAGCTTTGCGTGTTTTGGAGCTTGAAGGCGCAGCACAATCGTTTATACCAAGATTAAGCGCACTACGAAAGAAGCACGCTCCTTAGGTAAGCTTTATACTTTCAGCTTTTAACTTTATACTTAACACAAATGGAAATACTACAAGCTATACTACTCGGAATTATTGAAGGGCTGACTGAGTTCTTACCAATATCGAGTACAGGACATTTAATAGTTTCTCAGCAGGTGATAGGCTACAAAGATACAGCTCAGATATTTACGGTTGTGATACAGATGGGGGCAATAGCAGCAGTTATTTGGTACTTTCGTAAGGATTTACTACAAAAGACAGCAGGCTTGTTTGCCGGTAAGCCACAAGTTTTAAAGTTTTGGCGCAACTGGGTTGTCGCAACCATACCGGCAGTTATTACGGGGCTGTTGATAGAGAGTCAGTTTGATACATTTTCGACTCCATTAGTTATAGCTAGGACATTCAATTTAGGTGGAAACGCAATAATGTTGAAAGAAAACTATCACACCCCTCGTCCTGCAAAAGAAAA
>CAYMTU010000076.1:0-3177 GCA_964393455.1 uncultured Candidatus Saccharibacteria bacterium | reverse complement strand
ACTACGGAAGATTAATGATCGAAACAGCGGGTGAGCAAGTTAACTTTCATTTTGAGTACTGTCCGAATGCCGATCACTATGCCAAGTTGATTTTAGATGCCAGACAAGCATTTGTCGCACAACAAGATGCCTATATGCAGCAAAACGGGCGCAACTATGCGGCTTTTCAGCAACAGCAGTACATCGCACAAAATCAGATGATGAATCAGCAGCCCTACCAAAATGCTGCACCGCAACCACCTCCGCCTCCAATGCCCTATTATCAACAGCAGCCACAATCACAACCTCCTTTGCCTTCAAATGAGCATCCGCAAGCCGTTGTGCAGCCCAGTGAGTCTAGCGATCAACCGCCTTATAATTATCCACCACAGCAACCAACTGCGTAGTAGGATTGCACTTACTCTTGGAAGGGGTTTTCTCGGGCTTCCTTAAATAGTGTCTCAACATCTACGTTGGTTTCTTTTAGCTGTTCAATTTTCATAATGGTAGCATCATCGATTATAGGCCGCTTAATTGTTTGAAGCTTTTCGGTCACCTCATCATCAGTTGGTTCACGTCTGCTTAGCGCATTAATTTTTAGTACCATAGCAGTATAGAGTAGTAGCACTAAGATAACAGCAATTACTGCTCGATGTCGCTTAACCCAGGCTACCACGGGCTTAATTTTACTTGGAAAATCTTTTAAATCTATATTCATGGCTTTATATACGCATTCACTATCATACTAAAAGAAAGCAGGTTTCTGTTTTGTGGAGTTGGCTGAATAGTAACATCGCTCACTTGGGCAGTACGACGGTTGTTCTCGAGTCGTTCTAAGAACTCGATTAGTTTTGCGTATGTTACTGGTCGTGTAGAATCTTGGGTTATAGTAATCTCCATGACGTAGACCCCGGGAATTCCAGTTACGGGTTTAACCTGCGTTTCCGTTACCTTGGTGGTTGCACCGGTACTTGGTGTGCCGGGGGATGTTTTTGGTTTGACCGCACCCAGTGTAGAGGCTGGGAAACTTATGATTCCGAGCTTAACGCCGGACTCATCGGCAATTTTAACTATTTCGCGAACAGCTTTTGCTTGATCTTTATCTTGAGGTACGATGGAGCGTGCAATTTTGTCGAGCTCTGCGTATCTTTCTGCAGATTTATTTGCACTCATCAACGCTAATTGTTGCTTATCGAGTAATTCATTTTGTAGCTTCGCTCCAACAAGTTTGTTGGACTCTGCCGAGAGAAGCTTAAATGCAAAAACGGTCGATGCTACAATCCCAATACAAAGTATGCACAAGAATCCTACGGTTAGGAGGTATGCTCGTTTACTGTTCATGACTTTGTTCCTTTTGGAGCTATGAAGTAGAAGGATGCGTCTTTTATAAAACGCGCTCGAATGTTGACTGTACAAGGGTAGCGAGGATCAAGAATATTGTTGGTATTACAGACAATGTTTATAATGTCTGCTTTATCGAATATTTTATTTGCAGGGTCCGAAAGGTTTACTTGAATCTGCGTTGCCGAGTCATAATTAGACGCAATAGCAGTCAAATCAATTCCACCCTCTGTTTTGCCGATTTTTAGGTCGGTTAAACTAGTGTTAGCAGGCATGACTGACCCAATTTGTTTTAGTAACTTAGAGAATAGTATTTCTCGTGATAGTACCTGCGTGGTTAATTTTAAGTTATTTGAAATTGATTCCACTTTTTTTTGTGTTTCCTCAAGGTTTTGCTCCTTAAGCTGGGCTTCTGTCCTGGCGATTTGAGCCGCATACTGTTTTTGTGATTGCTTCATATAGAATAAGCCGGAAAGGCTAATGGCAATTATGCCAGCTATGACAAAAAGTGCCAAGACGCAGTAGCGAAGCAGCTGTGTATTACGTCGGGCATACATGATATCTTCTTTAGATTTTGAGGCGAGAAGATTGATCATTTGAATATATCCTTGTGTGGCATTAAAGCTACCCCTGCAACACTAATGAAGTCGGTACTACTTGAGGGGTCGGGAGTCTTAAGGTCACGGAATTGTATTGTTTGCCAAGGTTGCGTTGCACTCACTGGTAAGCGCAGCGCATCGATCATATACTCCGTCAATCCTGGCATATTCGAGCCGCCACCCATTGTCACAATTTGACCTATTTTTTTTCGTGTCGTGTAGCGTTCTTCATAGTACCGGATCATTCGCTTTATTTCTTTAAAAAGTTGCTCGAGTAAGGGGTCTAGGGCTCGTGTAATTTCGTTCTGTTTCTCGCTGTAGCTAAGCCCATACTTGCTTTTTATCGCGTGGGCTTCCTGTGATGTTACCCCTAAGAACTTTGATATTCTATCGGTAAAATTTTCTCCACCACCGCTTACGGTTCCGGTAGCTAAAATATAGTCATCCAGAATGGTGATATCTACAGAGTATGTACCAAAATCAATCAATACCGTTGGCCCGTGATCTGGACTGATAGCCTTAAAAAGTCGGGATGCCGAATCAATGGTAGTTTCAATTGCAACAACTTCGAGACCAAGCTTATCCATTAGTTCGACGTAAGAATCGATAATATTTTTTGGAGCGGCAACGGCAAACAACTCTATTTCTGAATCAGTCTGACTAATTATTGTGTAATCAAGGTAGAGATTATCGATTGGTACTGGAATGTATTGCTCGGCTTCGAGTCTGACGGCCTCGGTAAGTTCTTTCTCATTTAGCTTTGGTAATTTGATAGCGCGTCCAAATGTTCGTGCGGCAGGTATGGCGACGACTACGCGCTTAGAAGTAATTTTTCCGACTATTGATTGTTTGAACATTTCGTTTGCCGATTTGGCAATAGCGTCAATATCGACGATGACCCCATTATTTATCGATTTTGAATCGAACGTGCAAGATCCATAGCCTTGAACGCTAGGTGGATGAGTATGGTTGTTTATCTGCATTACCCTCAGGTCGTTAAAACCAATAGTAAGACCAAATACGGGTTTGTCTCTATAAAAATAGGTATTTTTCATGTTGTTTTTAGTTAACCATAACCATAATATACAGTACTTACTATAGCATATTTTAATTGTATTAATGACACGAGGTCTATGTTTATATCTGCAAAAAGAAGCAATACTCGAGTACAGGAATAGCGTATATTATTCCCATTCATTGATGCAGTTAATTAACAAAGTTCTGTTGATAACTAGTAATTGTCCAGGTTCTGTCTCCT
>CAYMTU010000075.1:0-3399 GCA_964393455.1 uncultured Candidatus Saccharibacteria bacterium | reverse complement strand
TTAACTCGTTTAGCAAGACGCTTCACCGTTTTGGCTTGCGGATCGCCTAATACTTTTTTAAACATTTTATTCATGCTTTACTCATTCCTCCGGTATTCGCTCTGTCAATTGTTATGATGCAAGTTCTATTGTATCGCATTTACCTCTTAAGAGGGAAAGTAATTTTTACGTCCCTTGCTCAGATTTCGCTCGGTCTATGAGACACCCGCAAGCGGGTTTCTCATCGCTCAGAGAAAATGCAAAATTTTCTCTGGCTGCTTTTCCCCAATTTTGAATATGTTTTCACGAAGTAAATTCGTGAAAACATATGAATATCCACAATAATTAGAGGTCGATAGCACCAGATGTTCGCTTAAGTCTAGCTAAGATTCGATGATGCAACCGCCCTGTCCCATTTTTCTGCTTATACTTCTTAACCTGATTTTTTAACTTTTGTTCGACAACATCAATAGCTGCAAACATATTTACCGTAGTCTCTTTCGTCATAATCGTTTCTTTAGGAAGATGAAGTATAACTTCACAAGTGCATTCGGTGCGCTTCTTAACTTTTTGCTCTTTAAGCTTAACTTCTACGTAAGCGGTCTTTCGTGCATGAACGGGTAAGTATTGATCGAGCTTTCCGATCTTTTTTGTTACGTATTTCTTTAAATCGTCGGTTACCTCAGTGTGTATTCCACTGATTTCTATTTTTTTGATCATATCTTCTCCTTACCGGCCATGAATGGCCTTAATACTTCTGGAATTACCACATCACCCTCAGCAGTCTGAAAGTTCTCAATAATTGCGATGAGTGGTCTCTGTGAAAATGCGGTAGCATCATTTGTATGCACTAATGCTATTGAACCATCCGATTTTCGCATTCGAGTTCGCATAGCACGTGCTTGATAATCGGTTATGTAATCAGCAGTATGCGTTTCTCGATAGGTATTCTGTGTTGGCAGCCAAACCTCAATATCTACTCCTTTAGCATTAGGTCTGCCAATATCCGCAGTGCACTTCTCTAGCACCTGATACGGCAAGCCAAGTTGCTGCATGAGATACTCCTGAATAGCTACCATGAATAAATGCTCCTGGAGAGAACTCTCAGGCGTGCAAAAACTCTCCATTTCTAGTTTATTAAATTGGTGTAATCGAAATATTCCTTCTGTATCTTTACCGTACGTACCAGCTTCGCGTCGAAATGCTGTCGTGTAGCCAACATAACGAATCGGTAATTCTGCTTCTGGCAAGATTTCATCCATATACATTGGCGATATGGTATGCTCGGCACTCGCGTTAAGCCAGAGATCTTCGTCTTCTATCTTATAGGTTTGTTCTTCTTTGTTCAGTCTTCCGGTTGCTTCAAAAACCTCTTTTTTAGCAACGGCGGGAGGTAAAATTGGTTCGAACGGTTTTGCACTGACGCTTAGATTATCCTTATCAATAATTTGTTGTAAGACTTCACTATTACCGAGCACGCTCATTCCGTACTGCCACAGGGCAAATTCTAACCGGACTAGATCGCCCTTCGTATAAACAAATCGCGCTCCAGCGATTTTGGTGGCTCTTTCTTTATCAAGCCAACCCTTTGCTTCGGCAATCTCTGCATGATTTTTTGGATCAAATTCAAAATTAGGCTTTTCGCCAACAGTACGGATAACCACATTCTCATTTTCTGTTGCGCCAACCGGAACTTCGTCGAGAGGCATGTTCGGAACAAGTTTTAATAAATCAAAAAATTCTTTATCGATTGAACTAAATTGGTGTTCAAGATTTGCAAGCGCTTCCTTTATTTCCCTACCTTTCGCAACTTGCTCATCAGATGGGCGCCCACCTTTCATGCTATCTGCAATTTCATTTCTTTTTTGTCGAAACTCTTCTATCTGATTCAACATCTCTCGACGCTTTGAGTCAAAACCAAGTAATTGATCGGTGTCAATGTCGTACCCTTTTTGTTTAGACTTTTCGCGGACTACTTCTGGATTATCTCGGATGTACTGTATATCTATCATACTTCTATTATACGCTAGGATTGCGAGCTTTTCGATTCGATTGCAATGCTTTGAGGGTTAGCTCTGTTCTTGAGCGAGCGTACGAGCAAAAGTCACACTCTCCACCCATTGCGGCCACACCAACTGCTGGCATATCGCCATCCATACACTCTTTCATTCTTATTAGGGTTGGCTCTACCCAATCATCTTTTCCGTTGTGCGGAAAAACGTTGGTACGAAATTCTACTCGATCGTTAAAACTATCTTTGCTTGCATCACCATTAGCATACACAAAGTAGCCGGTGTTACTTACTTTATGCCCATTCGCACGAAGTAGCCACTGGTACGTTTCCATTTGGCGACGGTAGCTATCTTGCCAGCCACCAATCGGCCCCAATGAGGTAATCTCTTTGTCTTTTGCGGTGGCTTTATAATCTACGACGATTAATTCACCTTCATCATTGACCCACACATCGTCGACCGCACCAAAAACATGCAGATTCGTTGGCTCATGAAGTGTAAATATGCCTACAAAGTTCTCGCGCCACGTATCAATATCTTTATGGGCATATGGTTTTGCAGCTATCTTAAATTTAGTCTGTAACGGGTGCCGTGTGCCAGCCTTACGGTGTACATCAAATTCTTTCTTGAATAGTTCATCAATCGCTTTATTAATATTGAACGGTGGACTACTCGGCCTCGTAATTTTAAACCGCACGTCAAGCCAAAAGCATCGTGGGCACTGAGTAAAGAGCTCAATCTTACTTCTACTAACCTTGAAAGGCGTTGTCTGCCCTGGCTCGTATGGTTTGCTTCGTTCTCTCCAGTAGTTCATCCAACTATTGTAGCAGAGAGTACCGGTGCCTTTTTATACGGTGTTAAAGTTGAGACTGAGCTCAAATACTTTATCCTGAGCATCCTGCATTGCTACTAAATCTTGCTGATTACTTACATCACTTGGACTGTAATACCAGTCGCTCATCGGCCCATCTTCAACGTATGTATTTTCAGATATCGTCCAAAGTCCACTATCGAGTCGACTCATGGATGTCGTAACTGTAGTACTAGTATCTCCTTCCTCAGTGCTTATTTCTTCCTTAAGATATATCCGACGTAAATCACTTAAATCTGGCCCGCCCTCAGATGTTATGCCAAATTCTACAGAGACGTATGCACCAAAATAATCTAAGTAATTAAAAATATATGTCTCTCCATCTTTATCGTCAGGCCCCTCGTCTCGTGAGATTATAAGACTATCATTTTCACGATATGTAGCCAGGGCTTGAGCAGAAGCATCATTTGCTGTTTCGCAAAGTAAATTATCGATATTCTGTCTGATGGCCTCTACTTGTTGCTCTACCTCAAAACTGTACAGTGCTTCGGCTGCACACTCTACAGGAGTTACAGAAGTATTAGAATCGGCAATTTC
>CAYMTU010000074.1:0-3565 GCA_964393455.1 uncultured Candidatus Saccharibacteria bacterium | reverse complement strand
ATAATGCGGTTGATGGATGCATTAGAAGCGCTTGATGATGTATCGAATACTCATGTTAACTTTGACATCGCAGAAGATATCGCAAGAACATTATGAGGATAATCGGTATCGATCCTGGCACCGGTATCTTAGGATTTGGGATCATCGATTTTCAAAAAGGTAAACTTCAGCTGGTTGATGCCGGGGTTATTCGTACACCCGTCAATCATCCAGACGCCGAACGACTTTTAATAATCTATGATGAGTTGAAACAATTGATTGATGAGTATAAGCCTGAGGTGATGTCGGTTGAAAAGTTATTTTTTGCCCAAAATGTAACTACAGCAATGACAGTCGCTCAAGCAAGGGGAGTTGTACTTTTACTCGGTCAACAACATAAACTTGGGCTTCACGAATTTACGCCATTGCAGATTAAGCAGGCAATTACCGGCTACGGTAAGGCTGACAAAAAACAGATGCAAGAAATGGTTAGGGTACTACTGCAATTAAAAGAAGTGCCCCAGCCAGATGACGCAGCCGATGCACTCGCCGCTGCTATTTGTTGCAGCATGACCCTTAGGTCATAACCCTGTTTCCAAGGTGCCACCCTGGAATTATCGAAAATATGTTCTAATAATTAGCGAGTTCGTTCTTGATTTCGTCTACCATCTCTTTATTGGCAATATAATCGTCAACGAAATCAGAATAATCTTTTGCGTCATTAAACAATTCGAGTATTCTATCTGGTCGAACCCAAGATGCTGATTTCTCGTTCAGATAATACGGTAGACTAGTGTAGTCCCACGTTTTATAGCTCACAGGATTCAAATGAATGTATCGAGTAATGTGTGTGAGGTAGTTGTCATTTTCAATCCGCACTGCTTTGAAGCGATCTTGAAAAAGATGGCCAACTCGTTGATGTCGTCTGTTGAAATATACCGTATACGAGCTGATAACACTTCGCATGAGTTGCGTGATAGCAGGTGGTTCGCGGAGGTACAGCAACATATGAAAGTGATTAGGCATAAGGCAGAAACTAACAAGCTCGACCTTATCATAAAACGAATCATAGGTACGCCCTGTCAGATCTTTTACAGGTGTAAAGCTTAAGTAACGCTTTAAGAGGTTAAGAAAGACGGCATAGTCTTTGTCGTCAATAAAAATCCGGCGTTTATTAACCCCGCGATTATAGACGTGATAAAAAGAATCTTCGACGTATTGTTTTTCGATATTACGACTCGGCATATTCGCATACTACACCACTCTTTTTGTGTTTCCAAGGTGCCACCTTGGAAAAGTTAAGAAGAGCAGAAATATTATGACATATTTTTATGGAATCCAAGGTGGCACCTTGGAAACTGAGGGGTGGAATATGGGGAAAGATGTATACTGGAATTATGAGAAAATTCTTTATTGCGTATCGACATACTGGAGAAAATATTCTTGAGCTTGAGCAGCGCATTAATACGATAGATCTTGCATTAGCAGCTAAAGGCATTAAGTCGTATGCGACGCTTTCTGAAGAGCATGAGTTCCAGCAGAATAATACGTCGGCAGGACAGATAATGGAAAAAGCTTTTCAAAAGATTTCTGCCATGGATGGACTTTTTGTTTTGATTGCAGGTGATGACAAGAGTGAAGGACAGCTCATGGAAGTTGGGTTTGCGCTAGCACTAAAAAAACCAGTTATTGTTGCTAGAAAAGCAGGATCAAAAACGTACGTTCATGAATTAACGAATCTTTCATTTGAGTATGAAGACTTAAGCGACCTTTCTAAAAAAATACAAGAGCTACAAATATGATAGCGACACTTACAGGTATAATTTCTGAAAATTATGATGGCAATATAGTCCTTGAAGTTAATGGTGTTGGGTACGGTATTTCAATTACAAACAACGATCAAGGTACACTGAAAACAAATGAAACGGTAAAACTGTACATTTATGAAAATATTAAAGAAGACACACATGATCTCATTGGATTTAAGTCTATAGACACAAAACGACTGTTTATGCAGCTGTTGAGTGTGAAGAATGTTGGACCAAAGGTAGCACTCGCCATACTTGATATTGGTAATGATACTTCTGTTCGTGCGGCAATTGCTGGAGGTGATGTAAAATATTTGCAAACCGCTAAAGGCGTTGGAAAACGTGCAGCTGAGCAAGTAGTCGTCGAGCTTCGAGATAAGGTAGGTGCGCCTGTAGGAGAAGGCGCAGAGCAGATTATTGGTCGTGGTGGCATCAATACGCAAGACGAAGCTGTCCAAGCATTAGTGGCCCTTGGCTATAGTGATGCCGATGCCCAGGTTGCGCTTAATTCCATAGACCCACTGCTACCACTTGAAGATCGCATTAGACTTGCACTTAAGCGATAACCTATACGTCTTCAACGGTAATGCCGCTGAGTAGCATATAGGGCGATACTGAAAATATTGCTTCTAGTAATTCGTCTCTTTGGCGTGGTATATCGGTAGATTTCATATCAATCCATCCCAATGTCATATACGATGGATTATCATAAAATTTCCATGCACCCAGTTCTGAAGCAGCATGCTCAAATTCAGGAGGACAGAACTCCTTTTCACTAACAGGGCGAATGCCAAACATGACTTTTCTGATACCACGAAGGCTGGTGTGTCCAAAGTCCGCAACCGTTTGCTTAATAGATTTGTCAGATTTTGAATTCGGCGATGGAAATCGTAATGCGTACGGAACTGCCGCAATTGGTCTATTGGCTATTGAATCATCTTCAAACGCTGTTCCTAGTACCAGTCGGTTGCATTGTTTTGATAACGCTGCTTCGACCTCTACGTATGAATTTGAATCCATAACACGGAAACCGCTCGGATGAGGGAGAGCTATTTGGTGAAAAGATTCAGAATCTTGCGCAACTGCTTCAATAGAAGAATTGATGGCATCGATAGTCCCATGGTCCATTGTGCGAGCAAAAGTTTTCATAGTAAAAAATATTATATCAAAATATGTACAAAATTACAATAAGCATGCATGGTAGGTTAATTAGTGTCACCTGGGTATAATCACGTAAAATAGACTATATGGCAATTGAACGAATAGTGAGCACGGGTGCAGTAAACGAAGACGACAATGATCAAGAAATTGATCAGACGCTACGGCCGCGTGATTTTAAAAACTATATTGGTCAAAAACGTTTAAAAACCAACCTTAAACTTGCCATTGATGCTGCACAAAAACGTAATGAGCCACTCGACCACATTCTGTTATACGGTCCGCCAGGACTTGGTAAGACGACCATGGCTAGCGTGATTGCAAACGAAATGGGAGCTCAAATTCGCATTACAAGCGGACCTGCTATTGAACGGGCAGGGGATTTGGCAAGCCTACTTACTAATTTGCAAGATGGAGATATTCTGTTCATTGATGAGGTTCATCGGCTTCATCGTAGCGTTGAAGAAGTTCTGTATAGTGCCATGGAAGATTTCAAGCTCGATATTATGCTTGGCAAAGGACCGAGCGCCAAGAGCTTACGGCTCGATTTACCTAGGTTTACACTCATTGGTGCTACTACCCGTACAGGCGCTCTTGCAGCACCGCTTCGTGATCGATTC
>CAYMTU010000073.1:0-3587 GCA_964393455.1 uncultured Candidatus Saccharibacteria bacterium | reverse complement strand
CGACGAGCTACTGGCTCGCATGGCTCAGTTTAAGAATTATTTTGGGATGAAGGGAGCAGACACATTCCAAGCTGGGCACCTAGAATACTTGCGAGCACATTATGTGAAAGACACTGGGCTTGATAACGGCATCTCAGTAATGCTGAGTATGATTACCGCCGGAACTGAGGCTCAGTTTATTAAGCTGATGAACCAGCTTCCAATTTAATCTATGTAGTTTGTTGTCCCTGTAAATATGGTGAAACAATAGGAGAATCAGCTTAAGCTATACTGTATATATGGTAAAAAAGAAGATACTCATAATCTGCATGGTTCTAGTTATTCCACCCTTGCCACTAGCTGGAATAGTTAGCCAGCGTAGTGGAAATCGGATCATATCAGGTAACTCGCATGCGAAGTTTATTCATCCTGTAGAAGCAAAAACTACGTATGAAAAGGCTATTCAAGCACTCAATAGCGGTACGGGCTTAGATTTTCAATCAGGAAAACCCCATTATTACTATACATTTAAGGTTAACCTCTTACCGTCAGGTACAAAGGATGGTTTTGGATGGCAGTATAAGCCTGGATTTTTAAATGATAGCTTTGTGTCTGCAGCCAATCCTGCTAAGCGTGGTGCGGAATTAGAGGAAAACCTAGTTGGTCTTGGTTGGACTATTCAGGGAGGAAAAGACCTGCAGTCGTTTATCGCAGAAGCGACAAGCAAAAGAGAAAAAGAGGTTGCTAACCTGCAAAAGACTGCCCTTGATTGTGGTGAGAAGAGATACTGTCTAGAGTATAAAGAACAGCAGCTCGCGGAAATTAACTATAAACCACTAGATGTAAGATTCTATCTCACTCATAATCCATACACCCTATATCTAAACTACGAAATTTATCCCGCAGATGAAACTGCTAAGTTAGATGCGAGACTTGTGTATGGTTGTTCAAAACCAAGCGATGAGTATTGTCGCAAATAGCAAATAGTTAGTACTTTTGATAACTTTTGCCAATGAGTTGCGTACAAAAAAAGAAGGTTCAGAACCTGCGTAATCCAACGCTGCCGAGCCTTCTAATGTCTAGAGTATAACACAGTCTATCTTGTCAGCTAAATAACGTTTTTGCTTTTGTCGATCAGTACAATTCGCTTGATACTCTTTGCCAGACGAAACTGGTAGTTAAGAACATTCCTGATTCTAGCTATGTGTATTTTGGAGCGACGAGCATCAAATATAATGTTCTTGGATTGCTTAATGCCAGTTTGCAGCTGGCGTTCAATGTTTCGCTTTCCGATACCAGTTGGGCTCTTAAGTTCCCATTTCACACCATTGATAATGAAGTCAGGTGTCTTATGATTGGAGCGTGAAATAAATTCAACGTTTGTCTTAAAGTATTCGGCAAGCAGTTGGGCAGCCGTAAAGTTCATACCGAGCGGGTGACGGTTTTAGGTTGGTTGGAAGGATAACACGATACTTTGCCAAAGGTTACCACTTATTGTACCAACAATCCTTTGAGGGTCATGAGTGCAACGTCATCATCAGCACTCACCTTAGCCCAAATCTCGTCTGAAGACTTTGTAGCTTGCTCCAGTTTATTGGTGGTAGTCGTCGCAAACACTAGCTCATCATCCCATTGTTCATCTAAAATACGTTCCATCTGCCGATTCAGCTTTTTCTGAGTTCGGTCGACTTCACATATGGCAAGAATAACTGGATACGGCTCATCCTCTTTCCAGTCGCTACTATCTTTGAAGTTGACGTAGTTTCGTATCTTCCTGACACTGACAAAGAACGGTTTCGTGCTGTCCCAGACATCTAGGAAGTAGTGATGCGGCTGGCTAGTGGCACTCGTTTCAAGCTTCAAATACAAGTCTGGTGTCCATGTTGGGTAATTACTGTACTGCACCATGTAGCTTTTAGTGTAGATACCTAGCTTGTCACCATATAAGAACTTTAGTGTGAGAGCTGTTTCTGTAACGCCGATACAGTGGGTTAGAAATTCTTCCGAAACTGTTTTGTTCTTGTACAGCGATTTAACTGCCCAGGTGTTTGTAGCTTTCGGTTTGAGTTTCTCTAACTGGCGTGCGCCATTGGGTGTGAGGTAATACTCGGCTGGTCGTCCTCGGAGCATGTAGGATTTGTGGTAGCGCTTGCCAATCAGCTCTTGCTGTTCTAGTATTTGAAGTTTATTCTGGATAGCCTTATGGTCAGATTTCCGTAGATGCGTAGCTATTTGTTTGCTCGTGCTAAACCGTACCCAATACAGCCAATGCAATACTTTAATCTGCTGTTCGTTTAACGGTCTACGATACTTAACAATAACTTCATTCATACTCAATTCAACCTAAACTAAGCTCATATATCTATAAACTAATGTCCAATAACTAAACCTACACATATCATAAAACTACCATCTAACTAACTACTAGCCATGTCCAGTATGCTAATTCAATTCTTCTTCTCTATATTTATATAAAATAGGAGAGGGAGAAAGAGAGAAAAATAATAGAGGCAGAATAAGAAATATAGATTAGGTAGCGGTGGAATATTTAAGATTGCTTGGTCGTAAGTGATTTATAGGTCAGTCGCTTGCCGTTAATATGGCTAAACCAATCCTCGAAACGCTCACCATCAGTCAAGTCCCTGGTGTTCCAGCGGTAGCTATATTCGTCACAATATTTCTGTAGGTGTTTGGCACTAACGTGGTGGTAAATACCGTTAATACCACGCTTCAAGTGTGACCAAAAAGATTCAGCGGTATTCGTACTTGCCATACCATTGACAAATTCTTTGACACCGTGATTAACACTTTCATGTTTAAAGCCAATCTTTGGCAGTGCGCGATACGGCATGTGTTCGTCGGTATAGACAGTTGCGTTTATATCTATGTGCTGACGAGCTAAAGTCATGAGTGTTTTGCTACCTGTATCTTTTGTGGCAATGGCGTGTAGCCGCCCACCACGTTCTACCATGCCAACGACAGGTGCTTTACTGTTCTTACTACCAAAGCCTTGGGCGCCCTTGCCCGATAGGGCTTTCAGACGTTTGTGAGCGTGCTTGTTACTGTCTTTGCCGCCAATGTACGCTTCGTCCATCTCAACGTCACCAGACAACAGTTCAAAGCTGTCATTCTCAAAGACATAACGAATACGTTGCAGCATAAACCAAGCGGTTTTTTGCGTCACAGCAATGTACTTACTGAGTTGGAGTGATGAAATACCCTTTTTGTAGCTGGCGCATAGGTAAATAGCCAGAAACCACTTTTGGAGTGGAACGGGGCTATCTTCAAAAATGCTGCGGGTACGCACCGTAAATGTGTTGCGACAACTTGCGCACTTAATGCGGCCGCTGGCTAGTTTGTATATCTTTATATCAATTTCACCGCACTTAGGACAGGTAACGCCGTCAGACCAACGTTGCTTAAACAAGAAGTTTTGGCATTGTTTCTCTGTACCGAACGTTTGATAGAATTGGATGAGATTTAAGCTTTCCATACCTTTAGTCTATCGAAGCTGAATGGTAACGTCAAGTATATAATTGCCTAAAATAATGCTAATATATGTATTAATGTAAAATATATATATGGCAGAAGCTTTACCAAAAATAGTA
>CAYMTU010000072.1:0-3780 GCA_964393455.1 uncultured Candidatus Saccharibacteria bacterium | reverse complement strand
GGATTATTTACTGTGCTTTGGGTTTCATTAAATTTGTAACCTAGCTCATCAAAAAGTTTTATGTCAGAAGCATCATTCAACCGATGTTTTATTGCCCAATGCGCAAAGGCACCACGGGCAATTTTTGCATGCACTACGACAAAAGTTGGTTGCTTAGTTACTGGGTGCAAAGTTAAAAACTTGGGAGTGATGATTCTGGCAGGATCTACGTAGTCAGTGATTACTTTAGAGTACTCAACTGAACTAAGGTTTAGTATTGCTTCGTTTTTTGGGATTTGCTCCGCTATGTTGCTCCCCCAATACGTATATAAATTAGGCGTTTCAAATCCCGGAAGTTTATAGGCCATTTCAAGTCGATAGGGCATTATGCCATCCAATGGGCGAATCAAGCCATAGAGTCCGGATAGTATGATGAGCGATTTATTGGCGTATTCACGGTCTGATGTGTTTAGTGAGTTCGCTTGCAGGCCACTATAGATATCTCCAAGAAATGCGTCTATAGCAGGTTGTTGGCGCACTGGTTCGCTAGTCCATGCATCAATTAGTTTCTTTGTTTTATCTGCCAATACCGGTTTAATTTTCATTATCTTTGCAATATCATCAGTGTTGAGATTTTTTAGGTATGCGTTTAGTAGTACAGCATCCTTTAAAAATATAGGACTGCGCAGTAAAGAGGTCTCATCGCTAGAAGTGCGCATTGTTTTTGACGAATGGAGTAAGATAATCACCAATCAAGTATAGCAATATATAAAATACTTATTACACCATAAAACTCTATTTTCCAAGGTCCGACCTTGGAAAAGGCTAAAATGTGTCATAGTATGTTTTAAGAAATTGCAGACGGGGTTGTTTTTAAACATAAGCGTAGCTACAATACTGAGTATATGCGTAAGCTTACCAATGACCAATCAGGCTTTATTCCGATGATGATTGCTATCCTCTCAGTAGTTTTTGCAGTGATTATCTTTGCGTATCTCAGACTAAAAGCGGCGCAATAATAGTATTGATAAAAATTTATAAATATTGTATAATACTACGATTATGGAAACGTTGTCCCAACAGCAACTTGATGAGGTGATAAGATCTACTCCAGAGATTGGTTTACAGACCTATGAGTTTTTTAATGGCGACAAGGAATTGCGCGAAGAAGCTAAAGATGCGTTCTTAGCCGATAGCGTGCGAAACCCAATTGTTGATTATCCATTTTTACAGCCTGAAATTGTTCAACCCAAGTATGATGCGATTAGTCGGGTTTATTTGAACGTGATTGAGGCTGAGGGTTTGAGTGAAGAATCTTACCTCGCATACGAAGGAACTGTCGGCTATCGATTACATGAAGCACAAATGCTATTACAAGCGTGTGCTATGAACGCTGTAGAAATTCAATCAGTAGATTTTACTTACTCAGCTACAGGGTACCAGAGAAGTAATGAATCGTTATATGGCATGGTAAACGATCAAATTGTGGGCGGCATCATACGTGAGTTAAGAAGCATGGTAGATACTGATGACCTTGCTGGTCTTGCAAAGGATTTGTATGAAGAGATTGAGGATATTCTTTTTGATGGCCTTGACTATGACCCTTCTCAGACAGCTAAGCTACCAGTATTGTCTGAAGAAGCCCGTGGTTATTTAGCAGAGAAAATTAAACGACATTATAAGACGGAAAAAGCAGCGGTTGATGTTATTGGTCAAAGATTATCAGTTGAGGGTCGAGATGCTTTCGAGCCTGAAGATATTCGTGATACGTTTTTGCAGGTTATAAAAGACCGAAGATATGAAGGTATTATTGGAGCGTATATAGACAGTGGATCACTCCTCTCATGGAGCCAAGAACGCAAAGGGGTAATCATTGGTGACGCTCGTAAACCAATCAAAGGAGTAGAGGACGTATACGGAATTTCCGTTCACGAAGAAGGTGTTCATGGGCAGCGTTTTATTAACGGAAGAAGTAGTGATATTCCAGTACTTGGAAATGGCCTATACGTGTCTGACGGCTCGAGTGAGAACACTGACTATTTAGCATTCGAAGAGGGAATCGCAACATTGTATCAAAGTATTGCGGCTGGAAAAAAAGATGGATGGACAATTGCTAATTTTACACATACCCTAAATCTTGCACTTGCCTATAAGGGCAAAGACTTTCGAGACGTATATGAAGCGAACTGGAAGCTTCGAGCAGTATTGAGGGCGAAAGATGGACTGATAGACGAAGCACTTCACCCTAGTATTAAATCAACTGCCTATGACAGTGTTTTACGTGTATTTCGAGGAACACCGATTCATAGAACTCCAGATCTTGATATGCCCTTAACCTACAATAAAGATTTAGCATATTTACGTGGTCGCATATCGGCAATTAATTTTTGGAATCAAAATGCCGGAAATGATACTATGTTCGATTTTGTATTAGCTGGAAAATTTGATCCCACTAATAAAGTACAAAGGGCTATAGCGCATACTGCTACGAGAGGAGTATATGAGTAACCATCAGGATAATATTGTTGGCGTATTTGAAGATGTCGATTTCCCTGAATTAGGGTTAAAGGGCATCAAGACAAAGGTTGATACTGGTGCATACACTGGTGCGATACACTGCGTAGAAATTTATCAAGAAAAGTCAGAACATGGTAATGTGTTATGTTTTATTCCCATTTCTGGCGACAACCAGTTGCAGAGATTTACGAAATTCAAGGTACTCCCAGTTACGAGTTCGAACGGTTTGACCGAACAGCGCTACGCTATTAATACGACAGTAGTTATTAGGGGTGAATCATACCCGATTCGAATCACTTTAGCGCATCGTGAAGGCATGCGATTTCCGGTGCTAATCGGTAGACGATTTCTTCGGCGTAATAAATTAATGGTTGACGTTAGTCAAATAAAAAAGTAAGGTGCAATTATGAACATAGCGATTCTTTCACGTGGTCCAGGAAACTACTCGACAAAACGACTTAAAGAAGTCGCGTTACTTCGTGGCCATACCGTTCGTGTTATAAATCACGCGGAGTGTTATGTAACGGTAGAAAAGAGCCGCCCAGTAGTGCGTTATCGAGGTGAAGATTTAACGGATATCGACGTAATTATCCCACGAATAGGTCAAAGTATTACCAAGTATGGTACTGCAATGGTGCGTCAGTTTGAGATGCAAGGAGTGTATACCACTGCTAGCTCTATAGCTATAAACCGTTCGAGAGATAAGCTTCGCTCAATGCAAATTTTGGGTCGTGCAGATGTTGGTATTCCGAAAACAGTGTTTGCTCGCGAAACGAGTGATGTAGACGATGTGGTCGCCCAAGCAGGTGGTGCGCCACTAATAATTAAGGTAGCGCGCGGAACGCACGGTAACGGCGTTGTATTAGCAGAGACAAAGAAAGCAGCCCAAGCGGTAATGCAGGCGTTCTATGTGGAAGGTGTAAACTTTTTAGTGCAGGAGTTCGTCGAAGAATCTGCTGGTGAAGATATTCGTGCTTTCGTAGTCGGTGGCCGAGTGGTCGCCAGTATGAAACGACAAAGTCTCGATGATGATTTTCGTTCTAATTTGCATCAGGGCGGAGAAGGTACGGTCGTAAAACTAACCGACGAAGAACGAAAGACTGCCTTAAAGGCTGCCAAGGCTATGGGACTCAGTATTTGTGGTGTCGATATGATGCGTTCTGATCGTGGACCGTTGGTACTCGAGGTCAATCCGAGTCCGGGTTTTGGTGTTGAGAAAGTGACGGGGCGAAATGTAGCCGAGAAGATTATTGAGTATATAGAACAAAACGCCAAGGCTAAGCA
>CAYMTU010000071.1:2388-3809 GCA_964393455.1 uncultured Candidatus Saccharibacteria bacterium | reverse complement strand
CGAATAGGGTTTTTAGGCCTACTTCATATGGACATTGTTCGTGAACGATTAGAGCGTGAGTATGATCTTGACTTAGTAATCACCAACCCCTCTACCGACTATCAGCTTACACTAAACAGTGGCGAGGAAGTTACCATTAAGAGCGCCAGTGATTTGCCTGACCCCTCAAAAATTGTAGAGATACGAGAACCATGGATAAAGGGTGAGGTTGTGGTGCCGAAAGATTACGTTGGGGCGGTCATCCAGCTAATTTCTGGAAAAAGAGGCTTACAAAAAAATCTTAGCTATGTTGATGCCCAGTTAGCACTCGTGTCTTTTGAAGCACCACTCGCAAATTTACTGACTGATTTTTATGACCAACTGAAAAGTGTGACGAGTGGTTATGGTAGCTTTAATTACGAATTAGACGATTATCGCCCGGAGGATCTTGTTAAAGTAGACTTCTACGTTGCGGGTGAACTTGTCGAGGCCCTAAGTGTCATGGTCCACCGTAGTGAGTCGCAGCGACTGGGTCGTGAGATAGTAGGTAAGCTCAAAGAAGTAATACCACGACAAAATTTTCAAGTTGCACTCCAGGCTGGAATTGGTGGAAAATTTATAGCTCGCGAAGATATTAGTGCATACCGAAAAGATGTAACAACCGGATTATACGGTGGCGATGTTTCCAGAAAGATAAAAGTGCTCGCCAAGCAAGCCAAAGGCAAAAAACGCATGAAGCGATTCGGTAAGGTGGATATTCCTGCCGAGGCATTCACGGTGATGCTCAAACGAGATTAACACTACTCGTTTTTCATGCGTTTTTCATTTCTCGGGGTCCCCGCAAAGCGTAGCGGTAGCTCATGCTTTGTGGGGTGCAGTGGCATGAAACGATTCGGAAAAGTAGACATCCCTGCTGAAGCGTTCACCGTGATGTTAAAGCGTGATTAGTTTCATCTGATACTTCGTGCGTTTTTCATTTCTCAAAGTCCCCGCGAAGCTTAGCGTTAGCTCAGGCTTTGTGGGGTGTAGAAAAACCACTTGCGGGTGTCTCATAAACAAGCGAAGCGTGGCTAAATATCGATCTTGACGGGTCGAAGTATCGTGCGCCAAATAGATCGAGCTTTCCTAAAGACCGGTATTGTCTCTTCTAGACCAAATAGGGATGAAAAGAATAGGTACACTGAAAATGTTACACCAGCAATGAGCGACATTTTAGCAGTCAGTGTAATAAACCCGGTGTCATTACTGCCGAGTGGGAACAGGCTTACCATGATGTACGCAGCTAACACCGTAAAGCCAGTTACCGACACTATCTTACCGAGTCCAGCTAAGAATTTTTTATCGAAAAGTTTATGATCTCGAATCACCATGATGGTCGTTAGAATAAACAGCTGGAATCCTGCAACAATCGCCTCTGCAAGCGCAATTCCCGTAATTCCATA
>CAYMTU010000071.1:0-2378 GCA_964393455.1 uncultured Candidatus Saccharibacteria bacterium | reverse complement strand
TAGCTGGTTGGCTTAGAAAAAACCGATACCAACTACACGAACAAAACAAAGGCCAGCAATGTATCAATTAATGGCGTCCAGGTATCTTTTTGAGCGTAAAAATATCGAGACACAATGGTGTAAACCGTGCGGAAAAATATTGCTCCGGTCAAGAATCCGAATATTGCGGCAATTTCTGGTGCGTTTCGGCTAAATATCATACGCGCCAAATAGCCACGACCAAAAAAACAGACAATAACTACCGGGACCGTGACCCAAATGATAATTCGTAGAATTTTTAAAAACTCTTGACGAAAAGCATTCATATTCCCCCGAGCAACGCTATTATTTAATCTTGGAAATACCGCCGTTGAAATAGACGTTCCAATCAGTAACGTAGGCGCAGTATGAAGCGTGTACGCATTTTCATAAAAACTTACATTTCCCGTTCCAAGTCGTCGGGCAAAATTGGTTGCTACAATACTGTTAATAGAGGTAATGCCTTGGTCGATTGAGCGCGGTGGCAACAGTTTTAGAATCTTTTTAAAATCTGGCGCTCTAAAATTAATAAGTTTATGGTACTTAAAGTGAAGACCTTTAAGTCCAATAGCTGCAATAGCAAGCTGTAAAAGTGCACCAATGAGCGCACCAATACCCAGACCGACTAGTCCGATGTTATCTCGAAATATAAAAATGCTTGCGATAATAGAGGTGTTGTAAATCAAAGGTGCAACTGCAAAAAAGAAAAACCTTCCAAATGTTTGCTGTACGCTCATAAGAATACCGGAGACAGTAAACAGTAACGGATTAAATGCAATTAATCTCATAATCGTTACCGCGTTGCTCAGTTGCTTTGGTTCGAGATTTGGAGCTACGAGTCCATGAATGATAGGCTCGGCAAAGATGAATATACCTAAGCCCACTACAAACATTATGATTGCTAAAAAGTTCAGCAGACTTGTCGAAAGTTCCCAGACTCCTTTTCTATCGTGCTTTTGAAGATGATCAGCGAGCACTGGCATAAACGCTACACCAAGTGCTCCAGCCGCAATGGTGAAATAAAAGAAATCGGGAATTTTGAATGCTGCAAAAAATGCATCAGTACTATCTGGGCCAAGGGCTGAGAAGTTAGCATTGATTAATTTTACACGCAAAAAACCCAGCACTTGCCCCACTAAAGATGTCGCTACAAGAAGTGCAGCAGTGTTACCAAGCGATAATCGCCTGTTGGCTTTGCGAAAAATTTGTTTCATTCCTTTCTATTATAAGCGGACCGTCATAAGGTAGCTAGTGCAATACGTATAAATCTTTTTAAAATAGTGGATAATCATTTTTGCTAGAGAATAATCTGCATGGTAAAAAGGCGATGTGCTCATAGCTTATACGGTATAATGGATGTGCTATGAGCATAGGTAAAAAGAAACATAAAACAGACCATTACATAGATGATGTAATGCACGATCCTAAAGCAACGTATTTTCAAGACTACCCCACAACCAAGCGTACTTTTGGTTTTATAGACGTCTGTAACTATACCGATTTTACGCAAAGACATGGGGTACATGCAGCCGCGCAGATGTTGCACAAGTTTCGCAATGCAGTGCGAATTGTAGTGGGCCGGCACGGAGTTCGTGTAGCAAAATGGTTGGGTGACGGAGTTATGTTGGTAGGAGTAAAACCCGGTCCAGTGTACGAAGCTGTTGCCGATTTGAATGCAATATTCAGCAACCAAGAATTCTCGATACACTCTGGAATATCGCAAGGTTTGATTATTATTTTTGAAGGCGACGACTACGTTGGTAAACCCGTCAACATTGCATCTCGACTGTCAGATCACGCGCAACCTGGTGAAATATTGTCATACAATATATCAAAACTTGAACTTCCATTAGCTACACAGATGAAAAAATTTCAACAAGGGATAGAGATACGCGGAGTCGGAAATCTATCCGACATCTATTCGCTCAATAGAAAAATTTAGTATCTGTACTGCGCATTATTCAACTATGGTACGATTTTCTCTATTCGACGCCAGCAGGGAGTTTTGACCCCTTTAGTACTTCGAGCACTTCTTCGGCTTCAACGGTTTCTTTCTCAATAAGCCTGTCTTTAAGTGCGTCTAACTTATCTCGGTTAGCCTTGATGACAGCACGAGCTCGTGTGGCAGCTTCGGTAATCAAAGCCTCTACTTCGTCGTCAATCACTTTGGCAGTTTCATCACTGTATTGCTTTTCGTGCACCATGCGCTCCATCATCATACCTTCATCAACATGAAATACTTGGTCTCGTAACTTGGTACCCATACCCTGGTTAATGACCATATCACGGGCGAGTTCAGCAGCTTTTTGCAGATCATTACCAGCGCCAGTTGTCACTCGGTCTCGGCCATACACAACCTC
>CAYMTU010000070.1:0-4185 GCA_964393455.1 uncultured Candidatus Saccharibacteria bacterium | reverse complement strand
TTCATAGTTTCTTGAGCACTTTTATTATCATCCCAGAAATTTGGTTCAGCTATCTGCGAATCAAGACTACGTAATTCATTTTTAAGACTCTCAATATCAAGTTTTTTGATTGCTAAATTGAAGTCTGATTCCAAGTCTCTAGTTTTTTTAAGAAGTTCGTCCATAGGTAGTAAGTATAAAGTAAAACCAGTATATGGTATATGGTATTAAGTATATGGAGTTACAGCACAGTAAAGCCGCTATATACTAAATGCGATACACTAAATGCTACTTCTGCTGCCATAGAGGTGCGGCTTGTTCTTGCAGTGTACGTACAAATTCTTCGTTTGCATTACCGAGTGTTCCAAGTCCCCAAACATTATCGACAAACATAGACACACTTACGTCGATGATTCCTTGCTTTGTTATCGCCTTAATTCGTTCAGGTAATTTATAGTAATCTTCAATTATTCCATCAAAGAAATACCGATAGCTATAGCCATTTGCGACCCCACCGACTGTCTGCCCGCTACGCTGGTAACGTCCTAAGGCATACTGTTTCGCTGACTCAATATCCTCTTTAGATATTTTACCGGCAAATACTTCAGACAATTCGCGAACCATTATTTCAAAAAGTGGGCGAGCATTCTGGGGCATTACTTGGGCACCAAACCACCAATTTGAGCTGTTTTTTGTCTGACCAAAGCCGGAGCTCATACTATACACAAGCCCTTTTTCTCTTGCGGTTCCCAAAATTCTTGAGTAGAGCGTCTCTGTGAGCATGGTATTAATTAAATTAAGATTATCCGACTCGGAATCGCTAAGCCTATGATGAGCAAACGTATCAAGATAGAAATATAGGTTTTCAACTGTTTCATTATATATATGAAGCGGTGTATCTATTTTATTTGGATGCTCATCTGGGAGTTCAAACCTTCCATCACCCTTAGGCAGATCGATGCTACCGAGCATTTTTTCAATTATCTTTCGCCGAGAGGCACTCAAGTTACCCGCAATCACAAAACGAAGATTACTACTGGTATGTGTTCGTTCAAAGTGGCTTTTAACATCATTAACCGTGACATTGTTCATCAGCATCAATCGTTCTTGATCTGTTTTAACACAAAAACCATATTTTTCACGTAAGGCGAGGTTCAAATGCCTGAAATGATTATTAGAACGTGCATTAAGCTCTTCTCGAACATTACCGTATTCTGCCTGAAACTCCTCTTCTAGAAACAACGGCTTTGTCATGGCAGTAAGCATTAGACCAAATATTCTATCCCACTCAAAATCAGCACACTCTGCTTCGTAAATAATATCGTAGCTACCCGTTGAGGCATTATTGTATGCACCATTTTTCTCAAACTCTGCCTGAAACGCACGGGCTTTTGGGACTAGTTCATTCGCACCAAGTAGCATATGCTCCATTATATGTGCGGTCTCCCATTTTGATTTTTCGACCAAATATTCACCCGCACGAAAGTTATATTCAAAGGTCATAACACTTGCATCAGGTACATGGATCAGGAGCCCTGCTATGCCATTTGGTAATGTAATTTCATTAACTATATGTTTCATATGTAAAAATTCTTTTTATTTTTGCAGCAATAAATACGGTGACTTATTTCTTCTTTCCTTTTTTACGACGCTGACGTTCTGCTTTACGGGCTTTTTTCCGACTACTTTCGGTTACCTTCTTCTTTGTTCCACCGCTTGGTGTATCAGATTTAACAAAATCAATTTCACTAAATTCATCAGCTTCTATAATTTTATCTGCGTTATCTACAGATTTTCGTGCGGCTCGAGTAAGCTCTGTTTCGATTGGTGCTTCAGTAACCTCCGCTGGTTCAGCGGCGAATAGTGATCGTACTACGTCGTGGCGCAATTCTGCCTGCATTTCTTCAAACATTCTTTGACCTTGACGACGATATTCGACCAACGGATCCCGTTGCCCAACACTTATCCAATGGATACCCTCACGTAGATGATCCATATTTTCTAGATGCTGCATCCATAGATTATCAAGTAACTGCAGGTAGATATCGCGCTCAACTTTTCGCATAATATCTTTACCGAAAGCTGCTTCGCTTTCCTCATATAATTTTTTAACCTCAGCCTCTAGTGCTGCCGGAAATTTTTCTGCTGGTGTTTCGAATAACCTATCAAGGACTTTTTCTGAAAAAGGAAATAGTTCGCGTAGCTGTGCTTCGAATTGATCAGTTGTTGCAAGCGGTGATGAAGCTAGCAATTTTGATTCCTCTTCTATAAACAATTTTATTCGTTTACTTATATCGGGTCGGTGCAGAATGTCGCGTCGCATAGCATACGTTGCTTTACGATGCCTGTTCATGACATCATCGTACTGCACGACGTTTTTTCGCTGGTCAAAGTTGTGACCTTCGACTTTCTTTTGTGCAGCCTCTAGGCTTTTCGAAATAATACGATTTTCAATAGGCGTTTCGTCGTCTACCTTTAGACGTTCCATTACATTAGCAATACGCTCACCACCAAATATTCTCATTAGGTCATCTTCAGTACTCACAAAGAATTGAGTTACACCAGGATCTCCTTGCCTACCAGCACGACCCCGTAACTGGTTATCTATTCTTCTGGACTCGTGGCGTTCGGAACCAAGAACAAACAATCCGCCCAGCTTCTTAACTTCTTCACTTAAGACAATATCAGTTCCACGACCGGCAATGTTTGTGGCTAACGTCACACCACCGCGTTCACCAGCTTCGGCAACGATTGCAGCTTCACGCTCGTTATTCTTTGCATTAAGTATTTGATGAGGAACACCTTGTTTTTTAAGTAAACTTGCAAGCTTTTCGTTTTTTTCTATAGAAACAGTTCCAATAAGTACCGGCTGCCCCTTTTGATGAAGCATCTTTACTTCTCGTGCGATTGCCTTAAATTTTCCATCTTCTGTTTTATATATTCGATCTGGGCGATCTATGCGCGCTAAAGAACGATTCGAAGGTATTTCGAGAACATCTAGTTTATAAATCTGATGGAATTCTTCACTTTCAGTTTGCGCTGTACCGGTCATACCTGCAAGTTTTTCATATAACCTAAAATAGTTCTGGAAACTAATTGTTGCCAATGTCATAGATTCTTCCTGGACTTCGACATTCTCTTTTGCTTCTATTGCTTGGTGTAAACCTTCGTTGTATCGTCGTCCTTTGAGCAATCTACCGGTAAATTCATCAACTATTACTACTTCACCATCAGTGGTAACTACGTAGTCTTTATCGCGCTTAAATAATGCCTGGGCTTTAAGTGCCTGGTCTAAATGATAGATAGTCCGAATGTTTTCGCTCGCATAGAGATTATCAATTCCTAAAATCTTTTCAACAAATTCAACACCTTCATCGGTAAGAATCGAAGCCTTGCGCTTCTCGTCGATTTCGTAGTGTTTCTCTGCCTTTAATTGCCGAGCCACCTTGGAGAACTGTGCGTAAGAGTTTCCACTAGTCATTGCTGGTGCAGAAATAATTAATGGCGTACGTGCTTCATCAATCAAAATTGAGTCAACTTCATCAACTATCGCATAGTGCAAATCCCTTTGACGTAATTGATCGAGCTCACGAACCATGTTATCGCGCAGGTAGTCAAATCCAAACTCATTGTTAGTCCCGTACGTTACATCGGCAGCATAAGCTTCTTGGCGTGTACAAGGTTTTAGATGTTGCATGCGTTTATCACTATGATCTTTATTTGTGAATGTTTCATCATAAATATACGATTCATCAGCAATAATTACTCCAGTGGTTAGTCCTAGAAAGCTGTAGACTTGTGCCATCCAACCAGCATCACGTTGCGCTAAGTAGTCATTTACCGTAACAACATGCACACCTTTTTCAGTCAAAGCGTTTAAATACACGGGGGCAGTGGCTACGAGCGTTTTACCTTCACCGGTCTTCATTTCTGCGACGCTACCTTCATGTAGCGCCATTCCACCAATGAGCTGTACATCAAAATGCCGTTGTCCTAAGGTGCGAGTCGCAGCCTCACGAACCACTGCAAACGCATCAGGCATTATTTTATCTAGCGATTCTTTTTTTAGTCTATCCTTTAATACGTTAGTTTGTTCTTTTAGTTTTTTATCAGAAAGCTTTTTATATTTATCGCCTAACGCGTTTATATCCTTAACTCGTTTAGCAAGACGCTTCACCGTTTTGGCTTGCGGATCGCCTAATACTT
>CAYMTU010000069.1:0-4278 GCA_964393455.1 uncultured Candidatus Saccharibacteria bacterium | reverse complement strand
ACTATGTCCACCTTGGCCACTCAACGAACTACTTGATTCTCGAACGGCTCCACAAGAGGGGGCATCGAATCATTGTTTTGGTAGGTGATTTCACCGCGGCCATTGGCGACCCAAGCGATAAAACCTCCATGCGCGTACAGCTGACAAAAGAAGAGATAGAAGAAAACCTAGCAACTTTTAAAGATCAGATTGGTAAAATTCTTGATTTTGAGACAAAAGAAAATCCCATCGAATTCAGATTTAATTCTGAGTGGCTCTCATCATTGACCTTCAAAGATAGCGTAGAATTGGCGTCTAATTTTACCGTGCAGCAAATGCTCGAACGCGATGCATTTAAAAAACGAGTCGAGCAGCAAAAACCGCTATACATTCATGAATTTTTTTATCCACTGATGCAGGGTTTTGATTCTGTTGCCATGGACGTTGATGCAGAAATTGGTGGCACCGACCAGACATTCAATATGCTTGCAGGACGAACACTTTTAAAACGCTACAAGAACAAAGAAAAGTTCGTCATCACTACGACACTACTCGAAAACCCTGAAACCGGGGAAAAACTTATGAGTAAAAGCCTTGGTACTGGAGTTGGGCTAAACGAGCCACCAAAAAGTATGTTCATTAAAATTATGCAGTTACCCGACGCTGGTGTAATGCAGTGTTTTATAGATTGCACAAGGATGCCGCTCGATCAGATAGACTCAATCAAAAAAGAGCTCGATAGAGGCACAAACCCTCGGGATATTAAACTTCGTCTTGCCCATGAAATCGTAACCATGTACCACGGCAATGAACTTGCCGATAAAGCGCGAGAAGACTGGATAGCAGAAGTAAGTGAAAAGAAACTATCCGACAATATCCCAACGCTAAAAGTAGATGCAAACACCGATCTAGTATCTGCCATAGCATCGCTCGATGTTGCTGGGAGTAATAGCGCTATAAGACGTCTCGTAGAGCAGGGTGCTATTAGGGTAAACGATCAAAAAATTACCGTCGAACAACTCCACGACATTACACTCAGTGAAGGTGATATTGTTGCTATAGGCAAACGACATACGGTTAAAATAGAGCTCAGAAAATAGGAGATTTGATGAGTATCGACCATGGAGAGTATGTAAAACGAGCGGATATATTTGTTGACCAGGGCTATATTGAAGCCGTAACTGAACTCGCCGCAATAGAAGAAGACCAATTTATAAATTTACCTCAAAATGTAATTGTAGAAATTTTTAAGATACACGAACGTGCACTCTTGTACACTGAGCAAAACTCTGGAAGAGATGAAGCACAGCCTGCACTTAACACTATTGGCCGAATTGCTGCATTACAATCTTTTGGTATGGTTCCAACACCTACCGACTCGTTAGATTAAGCAACTTTAGAGAAGCGGCATTAGGCTAATGTTTATATTTTCCTTTATAATACAGTGGTGATCTGGTACGAAAAAAACACTGAACAACTGTATCTGGACTTAGGAACATCAGATAAAGGCCTCTCGGTTTCAGACGTAGTGGCGCGACTAAAAAAATACGGACCCAACCAACTTGCCATAAAGAAAACTCCTTTTTGGAAAATTCTGATTGAACCATTCCGAAGTGTTTTTGTGCTCGTTTTGCTATTTGCTGCTGCGGTTAGCATTATCAGTGATGAGCCGCTCGATGCGGCTATCATAAGCCTTATTGTGATCATAAATGCGGTAATTTATTACACCCAACAGTACGCTACCACTCGCGTACTACGAAGCCTCAAACAGCATAGCATTCAGCAAACCACTGTCATACGTGGTGGGAATGAATCAGTAATTTCTTCAGTTAATTTAGTGCCTGGTGACATAATTGTACTGCACGAAGGCGAGCGAGTCCCAGCAGACGCGCGAGTTTTGCATACCGAGAACCTTCAGACTAACGAATCTTCCTTAACTGGTGAGTCGGTCCCCGTACATAAGCACGCATCGACTTTAGAATCTGCCAAGCAAATTTACGAGCAAGACAACATGGTCTTTCAGGGCACGTATGTAACGGCAGGAACAGCCCGAGCCCTAGTGGTCGAAACAGGCGCCAATACCGAATTTGGCAAAATAGCCAATCTAGCAAGCGATGAAAATGATAAAAGCCCGGTCCAAACTAAAATTGATCACCTGATATCGGTGCTCATTAAAATAATTGGGGTAGTGGCGATCGTCGTGTTCATACTATCGCTGGCACGGGACATCCCAACTGCTGAGGCGCTTCGTTTTGTACTGTCATTAACCGTGGCGGCTGTGCCAGAGGGTCTGCCGGTAGCGCTTGCCGTTATTATCGTACTCGGTATGCGCCGCATGGCTAAACAGCAGGCTCTAGTGCGTTCGTTTCGCGCAATTGAAGATATCGGACTTGTCACAACAATTGCAACGGACAAAACAGGGACACTAACTAAAAATCATCTAACGGTGGTGGATAGCTGGTCTATATACAAGATAGACATCGTGAAATTTGCTGCCCTTACGATTGACGCTAGCAGCACACAATCCGATCCGCTCGATATCGCCATTCAGGAAAGTGACGACACACCAAGTACCCGACCAATAACCAAGCTTTATCCGTTTGATTTAGCAATCCGTATGAGTGGTACGTACGTTGAGAAAGATAAAACCATCTACCTTAAGGGATCACCAGAACACATACTGGCAAACTCTACGCTAGCCAAAGACAAACACCACGAGGCCGAATCGGCCATGCATACTCTAGCCTCAAAGGGATATCGAGTAATTGCTTTTGCATCACACGCAACCACTGGCCAGGCGCCAAAAGATCTGAGCGTTATAAAAAAGGGTACGCTGGACTTTAAGGGCTTTGTAGCCTTTGCTGACGAACTACGCCCAGAAGCAGCACCAGCAATCCAAGCAGCACATGAGGCAGGAATCAGCGTCCGACTGATTACTGGCGATCATTACGAAACTGCCTACAATATTGGCAAGCAAATTGGTCTGGCGAATCATCCTGACCAAGTCATACAGGGCAGTGAACTTCCAACAGATGTGGCTGCATTAGCCGCGACTATCGAGCAAAAAACTATATTTGCACGAATTTTACCAGAGGATAAATTCAGAATACTAAAGGCTCTCAAACAAAACGACATTACCGCAATGACTGGTGATGGCGTAAACGATGTACCCGCACTTGCCAATGCTCATGTGGGAATAGCTATGGGATCGGGAAGTGATATTGCCCGAGACGCAGGCGGCATTGTACTGCTAGACGATAACTTCAACACTATTATCAAGGCCATCGCTGAAGGGCGCAAGATATTCGATAACATTAGACGCATGCTCTTTTACTTGCTTTCTACAACACTCGGACAAGTCATGACCATGATTGGTGCATTACTATTTGGATTACCGCTCCCCATTACCGCTATCCAAATACTATGGATTAACTTGGTAGCTGACACCGCCATGGTACTACCGCTCGGTTTAGAGCCCGAGGAAGACGGGCATATGCAACGACCACCTCGCCGACCAAAAGATCCATTACTAGACAAAATTTTGATCAGTCGAATGGTGGCGGTTGCGTTCACTATGTCAGTCATTACTTTAGGTATCGTCTTTGTTCTTATGGAACAAGGTTATGAAACCCCGTACATTCAGACCGTAGCCTTTATGTCACTAGTCGCTGCACAGTGGATAAACGCCTTCAACGCGCGGAGTGAACGTCATTCTTCATTTAGTCGCGTCAGAAAGATGAACTTTGGATTAATTGTTGGATTTTTTGTTGGATTATTTTTACAGTTGCTGGTCATGTTTGGACCACTCGCACCAGTGTTTGGTGTTGTAGCGGTTCCGCTCAATACACTCATGCTATGTTCGGGTATTATGGTCGTGGCAGTTTTGCTGGTTTCAGAAATACACAAAGTTCTTACACGTAACAGTGACGTATACGTACGATCATCTAACACCTAGATAACAGCTCATTTAAATCGAGCCACCTGTTTTCCATAGAAACAGAGGCGCAACAATTTTCTTGGCAAATTCGTGTAACTGTAAGATGAATAAATTTTTCTCGAAGTACCAATCAGCGTCACTGTAATGGACAAAGCCGATGATGCCACCACCAGATAAAAACAATGCAAACGACACGAATAGAATGCCGAGTTTTACACCAGGCATGGTTCGAAATGCCCACTGGTAGCTTGCGATAAGCAACAATACTATTGGCAGCAACATGGGTTGTAAGTATCGGCCATTAATAGCCAGCATCTGTCCCAGGTGTAGGTAATCATTATAATTCCGGGCCCACACGGTAG
>CAYMTU010000068.1:0-4303 GCA_964393455.1 uncultured Candidatus Saccharibacteria bacterium | reverse complement strand
TGGCTACCTGGAAAAATTAAAAGAATACCACTTAATAGTTCCTTTCTTAAAAAAAGCTATTCCATTTATGGTGCGTCGTATAGAGTGGCTAGAAAAATTCTCACGACCAAGATTTTCTTACCTATTCAATAAAGCGATATTTAGATCTATCATCGGTATTACGGTGTTTGCATTGGCAATTGCCGTGCAACTAGCACCTCCTTTTTCATTTTTGGATACGCTGCCGTCGTTAGGAATTGTGCTAATAGCATTAGCGGTTATTTTGGGTGATATATCATTTTATTTTATTGGCTTAGCCATTGGAATAGTAGGAGTGGGCGTCATAATCGCACTGGCATCAACGGTTACGCTCATATTCCGAAGCGTATTTTAGTACTGGTACACGTACCAACTTTTATGTTTAAGGTCATGTTTTTTATTCGGCATAGGGAAAATGTAGCTCAGCAAACGTGCTGATTTTTTCATTTCATGCTCAGCCTTTTTTTCTAACCGAGGCATAGTACGAGGGACTAAAAATACCATGACTACATCAGCTGTTCGTAAATGTACGTTCCAAAAATTTCCAAACCTAATTGAAACATTTTTTTGACCAATACTACTAATCCAGGCGATAAACCATAGCAGAGGATTGAGTTCATAGCCAATAGCAACTGCGCCTCGTCGTGCAGCCGCTCGGACGAGTCGTCCATCTCCGCATCCAAGTTCCAGGTATACCTCATTTTTTGTAAGTTTAGTGTCGTTAAGTATTGCCTCAACGTCAAATTTACGGGCTGGAACCCACGGCGCTCCCGAAATACTGCTAATCATAAAACCAAGCAAAAGAATAAAAATAAATACAAAAAGAATTACTGCCACCTTTATAGCTTAGTGTAATTAGCAAAAGGTTGAAAGTAATTTATTCGATTAAGCATACTGTGACACGTAAAACTGACTCGAGCTAGCAATGTTAACACTCTTGCGTGTATACTTGAGTCAAGCATTATGAAATTTCGTAGAAAAATTCCAACTCTCAGCCTTAATCCTGTTGCACTTACCGATATACTTTTTCGTAAAGACAGTAGAAAACAACTTTTTCTTGATCTTCCAGAAGACAAACGAGTAGACTTACTCAGATCTGTTACGGTAGCCGTTAAAAAAGACATCCTTCAGCACATTCCCGAAGCAGACATTGTTAGTATCTTACAGACAGTAGATCCCGATGAAGCAACCGATATGCTACAGCTCATCACCAAAGCAAAACGAGAAAAGGTACTAGCCCTACTAAGCCAGGAGCTGAAAGACTCCTTGTCAACGTTGCTCGCGTTCGACCCCGAGACTGCTGCCGGTCTTATGACCCTAGACTATATTCAAGCTGATGTATCAGATAATATCGAGTCCGTTGCAAAGAAATTTATGCATCATGAAAAGCTTACCGGTCGACCACCGGTAATCCTCATTCTTAATGAAGGGAAGCTCACAGGATTCTTGCCAGGACACATGCTTGGACTCGCCACAAAGAGTGAGTTAATCGGTAAGTATTCTAAAAAGATGTACTCAATATCTTATGCTGCAAAACATCGTGAAGTTATCGATTTATTCCAAGCCCATCCGCACAGTAAAGTAGCGGTACTTAATGATAGTAACGAAGTAGTCGGTATTATTTATTCAGATGATGTATTACAAACTATTCAGGATAATCAGGCATCATCGCTGTATAAATTTGCCGGTATTCGACAAGAAGAGAGCGTTACAGACTCAGCAAAAAGCAAAGTAAAAAACCGATACCGTTGGCTTATTATCAACCTTGGAACAGCATTCCTCGCCGCTTTCACCGTTAGTCTCTTTGAAGACACGCTCAGCAAGTTCGTGATACTTGCAATTTATATGCCGATTGTAGCTGGTATGGGCGGTAACGCTGCCACACAGACACTAGCCGTACAAGTTCGAGGTATTTCACTGCGACAAATAGAATTAAAGAATGCTTGGAACACCTTGAAAAGCGAACTTGGTGCCGGCTTTATAAATGGGCTTATTAATGGGCTCATCGTTGCTACCGTTGTAATAGTGGTCAACCGGGACGTAAAAGTAGCTATCGTCCTAGGACTTGCTATGATAATTAATCTCCAGGTCGCAGCATTCTTTGGTACTATGGTGCCGCTAATTATGAAAAAACTAGGTAAAGATCCAGCAACCTCGGCAACTATTTTTATCACTACTGCAACAGACATTCTTGGCTTTATGGCCTTCCTAGGTCTCGCCACCGTAGTCTTAAGCTAACTTCCAACCCTTAAAGACTCGATAGGATCTTTCCGCGCAGCTTTGATTGCCGGAATCGTCCCAAAAATAACACCGACTGATATTGCTACTCCAACAGAAATCAGTACGACAGGCCAGGTAATCACTGGTTGCAGATTTGTTGTTACCCGTAAAATAAAATTCGTTACGTATGCAAAGAAAATACCAAAAAGACCACCAATAAAACTCACCGTAATAGCCTCCGCCATGAACTGCTTGCGAATTTGTTTATTGGTCGCACCAACAGCTTTGCGAATACCTATTTCTCGCGTCCTCTCACTGACCGATACCAACATAATATTCATTATGCCGATACCGCCAACTAGTAACGATACCGCAGCAATAGCTGCAATAAAGACCGTAAGGAGATCTAGCACACTGCTCGATATAACAAGGTTTTCGTCTTGTCGTAATACGGTGACATCGTTCTGTCCACCATTCGATTCATTTATGGCTTTCGAGATGTTGCTAGCAAGCTCTTTGGTATTTTCTGGTTTATCGGGACGTGCCAACACCCTGACTACTGGTGCAGCTTCTCCAGCAACAGTTTTAAGGCTAACATCTGGTACGAATATTGCTTTATTGAGATCAATACCTTGGCCTAACGTGACGGGATTAAATTCATCAAATACTCCACGAACGATAAAATCTTGGCCGCGTATCGTCAATGACTGACCAACGGGAACGTTTTCTTGAAAAAGTTGCTCAGCAACTCGTTTGCCAATAACCGCTACCTGACGCGTTTCTTCGCCTTTAGAAAAATATATACCATACTCAATTTCTTGCTGCAGTAATGAAGGTAAGCTCGGATTAGTTCCCAGCACAAAACCTTCTTTGTACTCACGATTTTCAGTCTTAACGCTGCTATTTAGTAAACGGAGGGGAGTAGATTCTTTGATACCTTTCACTCCATTAATAACGGCAGTGTCTTGTTCGCTCAAGCTACCACTACCAAAACCATAGGCATATTCTGGATTTACCTTTACGATTACACCATTCTTGTCGCGTTCAACAACATTACCAGGGCGAACCGTAATAAGATCACTCCCAACCGTGTTAATCTCGCCTAATATTTGGCGTTTAATACCTTCACCTAAACTAATGGTTGTAATTACCGAAACAATGCCGACAATAATACCAAACATGGTAAGCGCACTTTGAAATCGAGAACTGCGCATTGTCTTAAAAGCTAGTTTAAAATTACCGCTATACATCTTGGTCCTTACTGCTATCGGTGGCTAGTTTCTTAGACTTTTTGCTTCTGATAGTTTTTCGCTTCTTGGGCTTCTTGGTAGTTTTTTCTGGGCGAAATTTAATCATGGCAGAAACGCCAGCTAAGTCGTCCTCCTCCGAACGTCTCGGATATAAATATCCTGCACGGCTTGCTAATTTTGGCATCTCCCCAATGGGTGTCCTTTGATCGTGGACAATACTGCCATCGTGCATGTATACGACACGGTCAGCGTAACGAGTTAATTCTGGGTTGTGCGTAACCATTAGAATAGTATTTCCAGTACGATGTAACTCACTCAAGAGTTCCATAACAATGAGACTAGCAGCACTATCTAAGTTTCCGGTAGGTTCGTCGGCAATAATTATTTGCGGATCGGCAACAAGTGCACGCGCAATAGACGCTCGTTGGATTTGTCCTCCACTAAGCGCTTTTGGCATAAAATACTGGCGATCAGCCAATCCAACTCTATCCAGCACGTCTGCTGCTCGTTTCAATCGTTTTACGGGCGAGACTCCTTTATACAGTAAGGGCAGGGCAACATTATCGAGTACGTTCATTTTTGGAAGTAAATTAAATGATTGAAATACAAAACCGATCTTCTTGTTGCGAATCTGCGCAAGTTCGCTTTTGGGCACTGCGCTTACCAATTGGTCATCCAGATAATACTCGCCTTCGGTGGGGCGATCCAGACATCCGATGATATGCATCAAAGTGCTCTTTCCGGAGCCTGACGGCCCCATGATTGCTACAAACTCGCCCTTTGCGATGCTGAGATCAAGACCGCAAAGCGCCCTC
>CAYMTU010000067.1:0-4577 GCA_964393455.1 uncultured Candidatus Saccharibacteria bacterium | reverse complement strand
ACGGTGTTACTTCAAACAATTTATAACATTAAAATTTGCTAAATTCAATTGCAACTATAGACTATTTTATTTTATAAAATATGTTTTATGGTATGCTAAACATATGAGTGAGAAGGCTGAATATAGGAGTCATTTAGGATATGAAGATTTTATTGTAGATAAAGATGAAAATTCTGTTATTGGCAGACAGCATGCTGAGGAAGTTAGTGGTGCACACATTGTCGGGAAAGAAATTGCTGGACGCTATTTTGATGAGACAAATATTAGTTTAGAACCAAATTCAACGATAGTAATTATTAGCGACAATATTAGAGCACGCGATGAACTCGTAAAAGTAATTGCTGGTGAGATACCACCCCAAAAGGGGGTCGTAACTCGCCATAAGAATAGTCGAGTCGAGTATGTTACTGCTACATTGGCAGGTCAAGAGATTGAGGATATGGCAGAGACTTCAATCCAAGATGTATTTTTTAAAGCACGTGGAATCTATGGCATGGAAGAGCGAATGTATGAGCTATACAGTCGGAGTGGCGAAGATCCGAAAGCATTAGAAAGTGCTGGCGAACTGCAAGCAGACTTTGAACAGTTAGGCGGGTACGATGCTGCGGCAGAGGCGGCAATAATTCTTGAGGGCTTAGAGATAAGCGCAAACGATCATGATGCTGTATCGCTTGATACTGACTTAGGTGCATTAAGCAGCGGTCAAATCTCAAAAGCGATAATCGGTAGAGCATTATTTTCTAGAGCGGAAATAATCGTTATGGACGATCCAACCGTTCATTTAGACGTTCGATCGAAAGAGTGGTTGGCTTGGTATATTAATCAATCAAAGCAGACTATTGTGGTAGCGACTTCAGATATTGAATTTGCAGAACGTATTGCAACAAAAGTAGTTGAAGTGACTGATACGGGTCCAGTCATTCAGTGCGCGACCGACTTCCCCACCTTCATTAGTCAGAGGGATCAAATCTTGGCATATTGGAAAGATGAAGCCGAGTTGAAGCTACTAGAGATTCAGGAAAAACGAGCTCATATAAGAGATTTCCTTGGACCGCTTGCAGCTAGATCATCAAGTATGGGTCAAGCAAAAAGAACTACGGAGAACCTTGTTGCACGACTCGAGTCTGAGTATGATAGGATGCCTGGGAAAAAGTTGATCGATAATAGAAGAAGTATTAAGGACTGTGCTTTTGAAATTAGACATCCATCAAAAGATGAGGCTTTAAAATTACGTTCGGTAAATATATGTTACGCGTCAGATGATACCCAGGAATCGCAAGTAATTAGTTTAAACGATATTGTCGTGAATTATGGCGATAAGTTAGCATTAATAGGTAGAAACGGAAGTGGAAAAAGTACTCTGCTTAAGGCGATAGCTGGTAAGGATGATGATTTAATTGTGGATGGAACTATTGAAATCGCTAGTAATGCCGCTTCGGCCTATTATTCGCCGTATACTTCTGTGATAGCCAATGCAGATACGACAGTCCATGAAGCGCTCCGTGCAGCAAGTGATACTAATGCTAATATTGGGCAAATTATGGAGTACTGGGGCTTCAAACGATCCGAATATTACAATACTAGAGTAAGCGATATTACCCATCAAGATGAGATAGCAAGATTACAATTGGCTATTATGATGTCAGCTCGTCCTAACTTATTAATACTCGACGAACCTACTAGCTATCTGACACCGATTTTTAGAGACAGACTAATTAGATCGCTTGAAAAGTATACAGGAACAATGCTTGTCGTATCGCACGATCCGCACTTTTTAGCAGCACTAAATTTGAACGGTACACTTACTTTGCCTAGCGGTGACCTACAAAAAGAAGATAGACGTTAGGCGATTGAGCTATAAGATATGAGCGAAGATATTGCTTTTGTAAATACAAGTAAAACTGGTGGTATGAGCATCCTGGAAGCGCTCAATTTACCGAATGAACATTTTGCGCTGGTTAAATGTGAGAGAGATATTTTGATGAGTGGACGGATATGTTTGATTACAGATCTGGTTTAGGTGATGGTTAACGTTTAACGGCTTCAATATGGCTAAACCCAAATAAATTCTGATTCAAGGCACTAACAACAGACGCTTGATTAATTGCGAGAACTCCCAAGTACTCCATGTATAAGCTGTCGTCTAATTGCTCCCAGCGATTGTCTAGCTGCATATGTTGTGCCTTGCCGTCAAGTGTTACTCCGTCAAATGAACTTCCTCCTCCAAATGAGGGTACGGAATTAATATTAGATGAGCTGTTCAAGCCAAAAGATTTTGCTATACTTTCTCGATAATCTTTTTCTTTACGCCAGCGGTTGAAGTTAATCCAAGTCACACCGAGCTTATCAGCTTTAGGTTGCATTTGAGCGTGGTCTATCCACCGCGAAGCCAGATCATCCCAGCTAATATTGTCGAACAGTGGGTAGTCGCCATTTGCTCTATCGATTGCGGCTCTTTTTATCCTACTTGCTACAAGATTATACCAATCCCTCACAATTATTGTGTCATGTGTGTTAATCGCGTTCTTTTGCCAGACGGGGTCGCTGTATGCATAAATTTGATCTCTATCACTGTATGATAAGTCTTCATAATTAACGATCAGAGTATCAAGCGTAGCTTCTTCTTTATGTGCTCGTTCGATTATTGCTTCTGCCGAAAAGACTTGCCACAGCGGGTCGTCTGGATATGGAACATGTCCAATTGTTTCATCTTCGTTAATATGCACACTTACGACACCGGTCGCTCTGTAGCAATCTTGCAACCATGATATAACTGCATGGTGACCACTTCTTCTCAGGGAGAAGATGTTATTTAGGCGTTCAATATCAGATTTGCTCATGATTTATTCTACTTGAAATTTATATTTTGCTAACAGTTTCGTAATTTGTTCCTACGTTGTTACTCAACGAGTGTAACATATGCATATAACAAAGTAAGTTTCTTGATCGTGGAAGCTGTTCTAATCGTACTATTTAGTTGATAAGTGGGTTTGCAGGTATTAGTGATTAGTGTTACAAATATACTATAGTAAGGAGTTGATTATGGCTGAACAATGTCGAGGTTGTTTTTCAGGAGAAGTCAGGAGTACAGATAGCTGCCCTGGTTTGCTAGGAACAATTACGGTCGGTATTGAAACTGAAGTGTTTTTCGTACAGACTTGTCCAAACCCCGAAAGACAGGATCAAGCAGAAACTTTTATTGAACTGCAAAGAAATGGTGTGAGCGTAATCGTTGCCTATGAGACTACTCCCGCATCACCAGAAGAAGCAACTGTTCTTGCTCGTGCACATCAGTTATAGGAAAGATTACTCTAACCTCGATACTTTAGTCCGAATAATTATTCTGTGCGCGTCCTCACTACATCGAACTGACAACCTACGCCCAAATAAGTTTGGGATGGTTGTCTGTCGGGTCTGACCCAGAGATTGAGTAAAAAACCTTCAAAAAGAGCGTCGTTTTTTTTATTGGCTCAGCATATAGGTCACGCACTATGCGACCTAGCTTTATGAAGACAATAGTTCCGTTTCTATCGATAAGTATTCATCAATTTCACCTATCGACGTGTGGCCATTTAGTATTTTTATACTTGAGATTACATAATGTCTAAAAAGCATTATTGGCTTGATATATGATTTCTCAAGCTCAGATAATATCCTAATCGACTGGTATTTAGACAAATAATGATTTGCTGCGTCTTTTCCTGATTGTTGTCTAACGTGCCATAGCGTATAAGACAGACATACGATATATGGAGCGATTTCCAAATCGTCAAAGTCGAGTATAGCCGCCAATGATCCATCTTTAGCTAGGGTATTTTCTTTATCATAATCTAAATGACAGAACCCTCGAGGTAAGTTTGTATCAAGGAACACTTTATAGTTTCTGCCACGTTCCAAAAAGTTGGTAAGCTTTTGACTTTTAATTTGTCTAGAGTTGATTTGTTTAATAAAATATGTTTCACGCAATTCGTTAAGTGTTGTTGCTCGTCCTAATATAGTTGATTTATATGTGGCTGCCAATGCGTGCATATTCGCTTGAGTAAACGCTAGTTCGTTGATGAGAGTCGGAGTGTAACTTACGGCGTGCACCCCTTCAACGAACTCCATAACTATGATTTGCCAGGTACTATCACTAAATATTTGGGTAGTTACATACGAAGCAAGTCTATTTCTTAAAATTTCAGGAACTTTTATATTGTTTGCTCGTAGATAATTAATAAAATCAACTTCTAAATTGATTTGACCTAAGCTCTTTTTTCCTTGGCGGTAGATTCTAACTACAAACTCCCCTTTGTCAGTCTCGGTAATTAGTGTTCTATTTTCAATCCCAGTCGATGCTTCTTTATAGCTTATGCATGCAAGTCCGTATTGACTCAGTATTTGTGCTATTGATTCTAGTGATGTAGTAAACTGTTTATCTGGATCAATCTTCATGCCCTAACTATAACAAAGTTCAGTAAGTATTCATGATACTGGACTTCTTGTAAAATATAGACTATTGGCTTGGGAGGCCGGACAGCGCACGATGGCAGCCATACTCGGAATGAATTCCTGTGCGTGGCTTTATCGACCGAACC
>CAYMTU010000066.1:0-4605 GCA_964393455.1 uncultured Candidatus Saccharibacteria bacterium | reverse complement strand
GAAATGTAGCCGAGAAGATTATTGAGTATATAGAACAAAACGCCAAGGCTAAGCAGCGCAAGGACCGCGTCGGCGCCTAGAGGAATACACCACAATAGCCTGCCCAAAAGCGTGGCTTTTGGCGCCGCTATTGTTGCTGGCACTGTGAACAATTTTCTCCTGTGATTCTCGAAAGAGGTATTATAGATACCTCAATTCTCCGATTCTCGGAGATAAATTGCCCACAGCACTCAGCTGTAACCCTCTAGAGATTATGTAATATTTATGTGAATTCTGTGTTAAGTGCTTCGTGCAAAAATCCAAACTATCACAACCCTGAAGTTTGAGGTAGGTCATGCGATTGTTACTCTCAGAGAAAGTTAACTCAGCATCCAGCTGTAACTGTTTAGGCAGTAATAGATGTACGTCTCCGATTCTCGGAGATAAATTGCTCATTGCACTCAGCTATGTATCTCTAAGCCAACCTTACTGCTATAGGCTGTCTCCGATTCTCAATAAAAAATATCTACTGCACTCAAATGCGATTATCTAAGCTTTAGCCAAGGGTCGTGGTACAATTTTTGTTATGAAGAAGCTACTATTTTCTACGGGCAATGCTGATAAATTATTTACAGCGCAACAGGTTTGCAAAAAGCATGGTATAGAGATTGTTCAGAGGAATTTAGACATTCCTGAGATTCAAGATGAAAACCCTGAGAAAGTAGCAATGGATAAAGCAATGAAGGCGTTTCTCATGGCTAAAGAACCGGTTGTAATCTCAGATGATTCATGGGCTTTTTTAGGGCTTAATGGTTTTCCGGGTGTATATATGCACTCTATGAATGAATGGTTCACTTCCGAGGATTTTCTTCGTCTCGTCTTACCGTTAAAAGATCGGCGTGTGATATTTACACAGTATTTGGTATACGATGATGGTAAGGAGCAAAAAGTTTTTACTCATCAAAGTAAAGCCACACTCCTAAAAGAGATACGAGGTTCGTCTAAGCACCCAAGCCTTACAATTACATCTATGGAATCGGACAATGGAAAGAGTATTGCTGAAGTAATAAAACAGCGATCAAATAATTCAGACCACGAAGCTGCAATTATTTGGAATGAATTTGCCCAGTGGTGTGTAAAACAGGTTCGGTAACTAGTCAATGATTCAGCGTCTCAAGACACAGTATGTTATTCTTGCTGCTGTATGTTTTCTTATAGTTTTTGGGTTACTTGTAATTTATGAAAAGCCGATTTCAACACAGGGCAACAGCATAAACCTGCCTGTCTATATTGCAGATAGCCCTGCAGAAAGGACAAAAGGATTGTCTGGTAGAGAGGAGCTTCCAGAAAATCGGGGGATGCTGTTTGTATTTGATAGTGACGCTAAACATAGTATTTGGATGAAGGATATGAAATTTAATATTGATGCTGTGTGGCTTGATGAAAATAAGCATGTTGTCGATGTCAACAAAAACCTGGTGCCCTCTTCGTATCCAAAAAACTATAGTCCAAAAACGAATGCTCGGTACATTCTAGAGCTGCCGAGTGGTCAAGTAGATGCTAGGAATATCGCTATTGGTACTCAACTCTCGTTCACAACCGTGGTAGACTAAAGGTATGAATCCGCTTATTCTTATGGCTTTAATTGCCGGTATTCCTATTGTGCTCATCCTATTGATGCGTGTAAAAGCAGCTATGGTATTTATGGCATTATGTGCTGGCAGCGTTTTAACAACGTTTGTCAGCGATGCAGCGTTGGATATGTTGCAGATGTTTTTACGAAGCTATAGTTCCACTACAGAAGCGGTGGTGCAAATAGGGCTTCTCCTTTTGCCAGCATTGCTCACCATACTATTTTTACGATCGACCGTTGCAGGCTCAGCATTCGTATTTAACGTACTCCCCGCTGTCTTAACAGGTGTCATGACACTGTATCTTGTCGTTCCTTTGCTGCCGCCAGGCACCAGTAACGCGGTAACTGGAACTTCAATCTGGGGACAGCTAGTCCAGTACCAAGCAGTACTGGTTGGTTCAGCGGTATTCTTTAGCGTCATGCAACTATGGTCGGGTGGACGATCGGCTCGACATAAGAAAAAGAAGCACTAGCTTTTTTTAGCAAGAGTAGTCGTAGTCAAGGTTCTTTGAAATGAACTGGGTCAATACTACCTTACCGCCAGACGTTAATGGGGTTGCAGAGCATGCTTGTTTCGACGTGCTGAGGTTTGCTCCACCTGGTCGCCAGTTTGGTAGACCATTAAGATTACTGGAGGATGACACAGAGGCTCCTACAATTTGCCCCCATTGATACGCTGTCGAATAAAGTCCCACTCGCGCATTAATCGATGTGTAATAATCGGTCATGCCCTCAAGTACAGCGGTGTTACTTCGGGTGTTAAATTCATTGGTTGGTGATTTCCAGGTATTCATTGTCTCAACATCAAGCCACCAAATATATTTTGAAGGGCTAGAATCGATGTTTGCTAGTGTAGCTGCAGGAATAAATCGTTGATTGACAGCTTCAGCTGCTCTGTTCCAGCCGTATTGCCACGCGCATGCAAGGGTGTCTGAGCCATCACATATACCAAAGGGATTATTCTGGTTGCTTGTTTTTGGCCAAGATACGGTATTGAGTCCACCCGGATTCGCGGTGTTTACGTACAGTTGGATTTTTTCCTGAGGTGTGCCGCCTAGTGATTTGTTTGCCCATATTAATTGATCTTTTAGGCATGGGTTTGTCGTGGTGGCCAACCCGCCATTTACACCTACGATTCCGAATGCTTGAGCCTTTGGGAGCGTCTTGCCACATTGTGGATACGAAATATCGTTACCCAGAGGCGTGATGGATGGTGCAGGGGATGGTGCTTTTGCTGCGTAAGCAATTGGCGCAGCGATTACTATAAAGAGAAAACTTGCGATGACCGGGATCAATTTTTTTATCATGCTTATAGTATAGCAGCTAAAAGAAAAGTAGTACCTAGCTATCCGATAGCGAGTAGAGTTTATCTAGTAGTGTATCAACCTCATTTTCAGATAGGGTGTTTGTTAGGACTAAAGACCGAAGGTAACCTTCAACTTCATTCGAAAGTCTTAGCACCTCATCTTTATTCGATTCAGGATTACGGTATTCGGTAGCAAAGGCAATCGCCGATCTCTTTAAGCTGTTCACTATATCGCCATCAGTGCCCACTTGTCCAAAAATTCCTGGAGACGCGCCACCCATGCGCGTAACTTTAATCTTCATAATACTTTGCAGAAATACATCGATGTCTGATTTTTGAGCCATAAAAATAGTATAGCAGTGAGGTTATAGACTTTGCTCCATTCCGATTAATAATACCCAAGAGTAAATACTTGTAAGCATCGTTTACGAACGAACATGACAACTGGATATTTATTTTCTCCAAGTGAATTGCTTCCATATAAAATATGCGATGAGGGCAATAATAAATATTATTCCGACTGGCATAGGTATACTGTTCGTTAACCAAGTATAAGGCATATTATGCATAGTATAACTCAGCCAATAACTTATGTATAAATATGTTTACTTTGTAATAAAGTAGAAAAAAGCGCTCGTAAGAGTAGTAACTAGTAGACCCAGTGAGACAGCGGACTTCGTCCTTTTTCTCTCAGCCATGCTCGGAATAAATCCTGTAAGTATTGAACGCTACTTCACTACACAAGAAAAAAATTAAGATAAAAAAGTTTAGGCTATTGGCACTAATTTAATACCGTGCTCAACAAGTTTATCTACTACTGCAGTTGGAGAATTTTTATGTTCTTCAAATAGTTTAGAAACTGCTTTTTCTTTTGAAATTGCTCGAGCAATACGAGATATTCGTAAGTATAATTTATCTACAGTTTCAAAGTCTTCAGGGACCACACCGTATTCAGCAGGATTGTTTAATGGAACCCAAAGCAAACTTTCAGCAATGTGGTCTTCTGCATATCTTACGGTTTGTTCATCTGAAAGGCCAAAAGGGTGTGCTGAAAAGAATTGATCTTGAGTAGTGCCAGCAAACGATATAGCGCCTTTATAGTTATCTCTACCGGGAAATTGCCTACCTACTTGAATGCCAAGTCTATTAAATATGTGCATCATAGAGTGGTGTGCAGTACCGTATATTACGTATGCGTTAAGTTTATCTTGTCGCATTCTCTGTTCTTGGACGAGTGCCCTCATTTTGATTGACGTATCATCACTAAATCCTGGTCCGTCTCTTGCTTCAATGCAGTCAAGTAGTGTTTCTATAACCTGTTTAGTGCTGGTGAGTTCTCGCACGGCGTTTGAGTACATGATTAGATGACCTTTTTGTTTTTGTTCTTCCAGTATTTCTTCATACGGTTTATTTTGAAGATCAAAATTAGTAACTACATGGTTTAAGTAGTTTTGGTCATAATCGCTTCCCATTAGCGCATCAAGTAATCTTTTTGAATAATGACGTATATCAATAGGAGCAACTATGCTTCCTTTGCCCATAAGCCCTCTGTCTCTCCAGTATCCCCAGCTATTCTCGTCCGCAGGTTTTAACGGAATAAGTGGACTAGACTTATGAAATGTCATCTCGAACGCGTTATTCAGCGATATGTTAAATAGGGCATTTTGTGAGATATCTTCATCGCCTG
>CAYMTU010000065.1:0-4903 GCA_964393455.1 uncultured Candidatus Saccharibacteria bacterium | reverse complement strand
AATTCCTGATACCCCCGTGTCTGAATTACTAACACCCTTGTTGTTTGTTCTTTCGTATGTGTATTGGCCTATGGAATTTAGCACAGAAGGCAAGGTACTCTTCGGTTTTTGGCTGGTGTACTTAGTCGGGTTTATTGCCTTGGCCCTATATGATCTACGCTGGTACATCTTGCCGAACCGTATCGTATTTCCCTTAATGTATGCTGCGGCACTTCAGATACTGATTCAGTTTGTTTTCTTTGACTTAGGTATTAAAGGGTTAGGTACAATTGTTCTTTCAGTTGTAATCGGTGGCGGCATATTCTACTTACTATTCCAAATTTCTGATGGTAAGTGGATTGGTGGTGGGGATGTAAAACTAGGGTTTCTTATAGGGGCGATACTCGCTAGTCCTGTTCTTAGTATTTTGTATATCTTCATTGCTGCACTTATTGGCACATTCGTTTCATTGCCATTATTGGCTACTGGAAAAGCTAAACGTTCTACGCACCTTCCTTTTGGTCCATTTTTGTTAGCTTCTGCAGTAATTGTATATTTATTTGGCACTAGTCTAGTAGCTTGGTATACAACCATGCTGGGTATTTAAATTAAGCCAAAATATTAACATGCTTATGGTATACTTATGCGTATGAAGCGTGGGATTAACCCCTTAGGATTTACGATAGTCGAAACCATGATATTTCTAGCAGTGTCTGGAGCTTTAGTAGTGGTCGGACTGTCAGCCGTATATGGTACTCAGGGCCGATCCGAATTTAGAGTTGCAGTGAATGATGCTCAGCAGCAAATAGATAAGGTTATAAATAATGTCTCAAACGGTTATTATGCTGACACATCTAACATCTCTTGTAGTAATATTGGAAACAATACTGTTATACAGCCCACTCCAAGCGTAACGGGAACTAACCTGGACTGCTCATTTCTTGGTCGTGTAATTTGGTTTAGGCAGTCGCCAGCACCGCCTGCTATGGTAGTGTATAGTGTCGCAGGTATCAGACAAACTGGCGGTGTAGATAAAAAAGAAGTAGAAAACATGACTCAAGCAGACCCGGATGTTATTGAATCAAGCAGAGAAGAGATTTTTCTAAAAAATGGTCTTACAATTGGAAAAGTATCCATTGGCAATGCACCTAATATAGGCGCGGTTGGATTTTTTACTAGTTTTGGATCGTACACTTCTAGTGGTGGGCTTAGCTCCTCCTCCTCCAAGTATAATTTTGCTGGATTATCTGGGACAACTACAAACAATGACAATATTAGGGCAGCGATAAATACTCCTGGGTTTAGGGCACAATATGATAATAATGTTCCTAGTTTCGGTAAGAACCCTAATGATGGAATAAGAATATGCTTGCTGGGCGGCGATAATCAGCATGCAATTATTTCTATTGGTGGCCAGGGTAAGCTTGCTACAACAACACTTACAATAAATCCGGGAGTGACATGTCCATAGCTACTCGATTAACCCAGCGCGGCGACACAATCATAGAGGTGCTTATAGCCGTTACGGTAGTTAGCACCGTATTGGTCGGTGCAATTTCGATTTCGAATAAAAGCTTGCAGCAAATCCGCATGGCACAGGAGCGCACAGAAGCACAAAAGATCGCACAACAATCAGTAGAAAAGATTGGAAAACTGGTAATTACAGAAAAAAATACATTAATAACTCCGCCCAACCCTCCTAACTTCTGTATACCACCAACCTCCTATACCGTAGTCACTCCTGCACCTAATGCTGCCTGTAATACGGGAATCTATGAGACAGTCATATCTCGCACAGGCACAATAGCAACCCAATTAACATTTAACATTTCAGTATCGTGGCCAAGCCTAAATGGAACAATTGAAAACGTAACAATTAATTATCGACCGAAATGAATAAGCCAATGATTTCACCAAGATTAGGATTACGAGGTAATGGTAGCGGATTCACTGTTATAGAATTACTCATTGCAACGGCTGTTTTCTCTACTGTATTACTATTAAGTACATTCGGGATTATGCAAGTTGGACGGACCTACTATAAAGGAGTGACCATTATTCGTACGCAAAATGCAGCTCGTAACGTAATGGATACTATCTCGCAAGCTATTCAATTTAGTGGCAGTAAGCCAGTTGGTACGCTTCCTACAATAGCTTCGACAAGCGGCAGATTTTGTATAGGAAACACACGTTATGAATATCGTATTGGATCGAATGTTGGTAGTGGTGGGGCGATGAGGGTGACCGAAAACATCGCATCGGGTTGCCCAGCTGACGCTGCATTTAATCAGGGCAGAGAACTTCTCGCGCAGAATATGAGGATTTCTAGACTAGTTATTGTCGACAATGGTAATGAGGATTATTCTATTCAACTTAGTGTTGCGTACGGTGAAACCGATTTAACAGATCCTACTACAAGATTGTGTAACAGTGGAGCGGGAAGTCAGTTTTGTGCAACATCGGAATTGAATACAACAATAACAAGAAGAATTAATTAATGATTAAGGAGCGAAAAAAAATGCACACAAGAACCAATAGTAGTATGAATCAGAAAGGAGTGATATCAATAATAGTCACAATGATTATTATGATAGTCCTTACCCTAATCGTAACGGGTTTTTCTCAGATAGCTCGAAATGAACAAAGGGAAGCTCTCGACCGACAACTCAGTACTCAAGCTACGTACGCCGCTGAAACGGGCATTAATGATGCCCGTCGCGCCATTGCAGCAGGTTTTACGGGTGAAAAGAACACATGTGACTCAAGCTCTGTTTCTAGCGTCTCCCAATTTAATAACAGCTCAGTAGGGGGTAACATTGGGTATAGTTGCCTATTAGTTAAACAGATACTACCTGATATTAAGCTTGGAAACGTCACACCAACTGAATCTACCGTCCTTCCTCTAAATTCCGTTGATGCTGCCGGTACGCCTAAGCCTTTAGACAATCTTTATATTGAATGGAAGTCAAAAGACGTAACAAAAACAAGTATACCTCCAACTACTGGGATATTTTATCCTGCAAACACATGGAGCAATATTAATAATTACTTTGGTGTTCTTCGCGTAGATATAATTCCTGCTGGAGTATTAAGCGCAGACGCGCTACAAAATGGTACGTATACTGTGTTTATCTACCCTAGAAGCGGTGCACTTCAGACATACCCCTATACAAATATTCCTGCAGAGCAGGGACAGGTTAGGGCAGCACAATGTAACACGGCTCAAAATTCCTGCAGAGTAAACATTGATGGCCTGAGCCAAACAAATTATTTTATTCGTATAAAATCATTATACGAATCTTCAGAAGTTAAACTTTGTGGTACGTCGGCTTGCTTATCAAGTACTAGCTTTAAGGGTGCACAGGCAGAGATAGATTCTACTGGAAAAGCGAATGATCAGCTAAAACGCATCAAAGTGCGAGTTAATGATGTATCTGAACTATCGAACACAAAAACACTGCCAAACTACGCATTCGATAGTGCAGAAGACGTTTGTAAAAGATTGTCTGTCTATCCTGGAGGCGCTGACTTGGGTGGTTGTCTCTAGAAAACTAGCCAGTTTTATGATGGTAGCGTTCGTGGATCGATTTTAGATGAGGGTCTGTCACGTGCGTGTAGATCTGGGTTGTAACGATGTTACTGTGTCCCAGCATAGCCTGTACGCTACGTAAATCAGCACCGTTCATAAGTAGATCTGTCGCAAATGAATGGCGAAGTGTATGCGGTGACACGTGCTTGGTGATTCCTGCCAGTAATGCGTTTTTAGCCACCATGCGCTGAACACTCCTCGCAGTTAAGCGGTGGAAGTTGCCGCTCGTATCAACCTTCTTCTGGCCACTATAACGAAGAAATAGAGGTTTAACGTTATCTTTGCGCATATCTAAGTATCGCTGAATCCACACAGCTGCTTCCGGGCTTATAAAAATGGGTCTATCTTTCTGGCCCTTACCTCTAACCATGAATTCTCTTCGTTTTAAATTGATGTGGTCTTTGTCGAGTCCAACGAGCTCAGAAACTCGTAGTCCGCTACTAAAAAGTAACTCCAAAATTGCACGATCTCGCAACCCAGCTAGGGTATTAATTGGGCAAACATTGAAAAGCCGCTCAACCTCTTCAGGAGTTAGAAAGGTGACTTGCTTTCGTGTTGTTCGGGCCAGTTCAATTTTATCGGCTGACAGTGCAGGTATGTCTCGCTTGGCACAAAATTTTAAAAAACTGCGTAGTGCAATCAGATGGTAGTTCTGGGTAGTTTTCTGCAGTTCATCGCTCGTGTTGGTACCGAGTCTATTTAGCCATAGTCGCCATTTTCGAACCAATTCAGCATCGATGTCTTTAACCTGAATTTCGCCGGCGTAATCAAGTAACCTTGTCAGGTAATGATCGTAATTTGAAATAGTTTTCTGAGATCTATTTTGTTCGATCTCTAGGTATTCTAAAAAGTCAGTCTTTACTTTACTTACAAGCATATACACTAATATTACAGTAACTAAGCACTTAATACGTTCGATTTTCTATAACGCTACCTACCAGAAGGGATATGTATCTGTTAAAATAGTTATAACCTAAATAAGGAAAAAAATGGAACAAACACTTATTATTCTAAAACCTGATGCACTACAACGAAGCTTGGTAGGAGAAATTATAAACAGGTTGGAGCGTAAAGGGCTAAAATTAATTGGACTTAAAATGATTCGTCTTGATGATGCCATGTTGCGATCACATTACGCGCATATTGTTGATAAGCCATTCTACAAAGATGTAGAGTCTTTCATGCAGAGCTCACCAGTTGTCGTCGTTGCATTAGAAGGTTATGAATGTGTCGATTCCGTTAGGCTTATTGTTGGCGCCACCAATCCGCGAGCAGCCGATGCGGGCACAATACGCGGCGATCTTGCCATTGGTAATGGCCGTAACCTTATTCATG
>CAYMTU010000064.1:4191-4960 GCA_964393455.1 uncultured Candidatus Saccharibacteria bacterium | reverse complement strand
AACAGCGGTGCACCCCTGTAAATGCTTATGTATTTTTCTATCTGATAAACCAATCATAGATCCAATCAATAAGGATTTCCGGCATGCGTTAACGTCTCCCAGACCATGTGATTTCCCGCTCGAGACGGCCTAACATTTGCACGCTCAACCAATCGTTTTGTCTGAGGCATCGTAATACCCGATCGATTAGCATAGTGATTATAGGCAACTTCTTGCCCAAGCAAGACACTTCCTCCACCAGAATCAAAGTCTGGACAGCGCCAATTATTCTTTGGATACCATCCAGATTTGGTACGGCCACGTTTGGAGTATTCATATCGTATGACAAGCCACGGGAATCCATCTCATCGAGCAGTTCATTGCTGTACCCGGCGTTGAGTTCATAAGCGGCGATTATTCTATCTTTCTGTTCAGAATATAAATCTATACCCTGAATTCGAGCCGTCTCGGCCACATTAGCAATACCCCCAAAACCCATGTAGTTATGGCCAATGTCACGGCATGTTTCTTTTCCTAGACCAGCTATAAAACTAGCTGGATTTGTATACTCCCAAGTCTTTCTAATATCCGCCTCTGTTGCGCTCGGGGTAATTTGTGAGGTCGGGTACTTTATGCCATCTGCACCCGTAACCCAAGTAATTTTTTTAAATGGATTAAGTTTAGTTTTGTGCAAAATTTACCTAAAGGAAAATTTCCTGATTTAAATTATTATAAAAAAAAATGAGACCTGAAAAAAAAAAATTATGATATTGGAAATTTAAAAAAATAT
>CAYMTU010000064.1:3422-4181 GCA_964393455.1 uncultured Candidatus Saccharibacteria bacterium | reverse complement strand
CGCCAATAGGCAATTCCTTTATTAAAAATACTGCGGTCGTTGGTAAATATCCCAATGTTCACCCAAGCCTCCGCGACTGATGTTTCCCAGTTTGATGAAGAGACCCATCCAGCCCCAAGCGCATCGAGATGTACTGTTTTAAAATACGTTTCGGCTCTTTGTATGTCTTGCTGAGCCCAACCACTATTACTGTAACGCAGTATTTCTGCCGCTCTAGTCATTGACTGCGCTGCCCAAGCATTAAATAGTAAGCCATTAGAATAGACCTGATAGCAAGGATTAGTGCTCGGACAGTCGCTGTTATCGCCTGGTTGACCATACACCAGCTGACCATTAACGATCCTCGGTTGGTCGAACCACGTTTTTTTGTGCGTCGAAGACCAGGCATTAATAATTCGGATCGCACTATCGGCATACTCCTGTTTGCCGCTGTAGTACCATAGTAATGCTCGAGTATATGCTGCGTTAGCATCGTCTCTCAAAGATTCACAGCCGACCGAAGGGTAGTACGGGGTGTTCGCAGGATTGAGATATTTACTATCGGTGCATTTAACCTCAGCTACAGCAGCAGGTAAACGAGTGGCGTTGCCCAAAAATCCACTACTGGCAGCCTGGTAAGCCTCCTTCCAGGGACTCTGACTGGCGGCAACTTTACCTTTCACAAAATCTAACTGCTGCTTACTGACAAGAATGCCCGGATGGACAAATTCACCCGTATTGCATCCAAATTTTACGGCGCCACCAGCAGAAGCACTTGAA
>CAYMTU010000064.1:0-3412 GCA_964393455.1 uncultured Candidatus Saccharibacteria bacterium | reverse complement strand
TTCTCGGCTTCGATTGATACAGTTGGAGACGCTGCCTTAGACAGTACTAATAACAAAGTACCTATAAATATAATTGCAGCCAAGCTGACTATTGTATTAAATTTAAGAATTTTTGCTTTACGAGTCACGTAGTTCCGCCCTGACCCAACGATCGAGAATAATTTGAACAACAAAAACTGCGAATGCCACACTGGCAATCACTAGGCTCCATCCGGCAAGATCGGGTGACCAGGCAGGAGAAATAAAATCAAACTTATACAAACTATCCGGGATAGAATTTGCCTTAACGCCCTTACTGGCTACATACTCTGCGATACAAGGTATCCTTCCACTACCTGATAGTCCCTTGGGAAATTTCTTTTCACATTCCGTTTGAGCTTCGGTATAGATTTTTGTATTTTCTTTGCTAAGTCGATCTTGTTCAGCTTGTACTAGTCGCTCGTAGCGATATTTCAGCTGTATCGGTGGCTTGATAGCATTCGGTCCACTGGATAGATTGGTGTTCATATGTCCATAAATAAAGGTTCGAAGTTCACGCAGTGCAGCCTCAATATCGCCATTCTGTTCATCAACTTTAATGACATTATCCCGCAATTCTAGTGCGCGAAGATTGTTTGCGCGCAACGCAAAAACACATACAATACTGGCTACAATTGCAATTGTCAGCGGTATCACTATATTAAATCTGTGTAGATTTTTTGAGAAGCGCTGAAAGAATTTTTTATCCATATGCTTAAAATTATAGCCCTTTCGTGTCCAGCGTTTTAAATTTTTCAGTCATAATAAGTAGTGATGCAATTGCAGCAATCATAAATGCGACTGTCAGAGTTACCCGTGTGGTGGTTGTGACAGATAAAATTATCAATACCGCATAGATAGTAGCTTTTACAAAACTCGAAAAACATTCAATAATGCTAATGTAGACTATTCGGTGGCCTGGAAATTCATCCGTCTGATCATAGTAACCTTTGAGAAACGGCAATCGGTAACCGACGGTGACTACCTCGTTGATGACCCCCACTCCAAACGCAACTCCATACGTAGACACAAATGGTTTAGCTATGTGCAACACAGAATTAATAACGGCACTCACGTGTAGTACTCTTCTTCCTTGCTGTTCATCCACTACCCTTCCAAAGTATCGTGCGCTTAGTACAGCCATAAATACGGAGATTGAAGATAAAATTCCTATTTTGAAAAACACACCACTTACTGGCAGCACAAAAAGTGCTAAAAATAGTGGCCACATGACAACCGACAGATTATTCTCTAGATGCGTTGCCACTATTGCCGGTAAACTTCCACCAATGTCTGTCTGTGCAAACCCCCTATAATCTAGTTTTTGCCTGGTCTTAACTGGTTCTTTTGTCTTTAGTAGCGGTGACAATCCGATGATCATTAGTATGGTTGAGATTGCAAAAATATACTGAGGACCTAGTAGAATCGAAATAATGCCTCCGATGATAGGCCCAATAATTGCACCCAGTTTGCCCATAATTTCAATGTAGCCGAGCTCTTTACCGGCATGCAATCGATGTTTAATTTTTGAAAAATCTGTATCAAACGAAATGAAAAAACAAGACTGCGAAGCACCCCATATGGAGCCAAGTAATACTATTGACCACTGCATTTGCTCAAGGGTTAAAAATAGTAACGAAGAAATAGTGAGAAGAATCTGCCCAAAAATCATAATATGTTTAGGACCAAAGCGGGCAACTAAGAATGCAGCACCAATATCGGTGAATACCCTGGTTGCAAAATAAATAAATACAACTAGCAATATTTTTGTCAAAGAATATCCGATACTCAACAAGAAAATCGGTACGAATAACCCCATCATACTGAGTGACATACCGCGAACTAGCATGGCAACGTAGAGCTCATTTAATTCACTAAAGCTCTTTGTTCGCCAAAAATGCCGATGACTGAGTATTTTATGGAGTACGTTTTTAATCATTTTGTTTCATATTACTACTTATGTTTTATTATGAACCAGTACGGCTGTACCGACAACAATGAAACAGTGAGTCGAATGACGTAGTAAGCTAATTTGAGGTATGATGTAGATACTATGCATATATTTTTTAGTGGTATTGGTGGAGCAGGAATTGGTCCTTTAGCGCTGATTGCCAAACAAGCAGGTTACGATGTTTCGGGTAGCGATAAACAGGATTCCCAATACATTCAGTACTTGCAAAAACATGGCATTACCAACATCCATATTGGTCAAACATCTGAGCAGATTGCTGCTGTCCACGATTCAAACCCAATCGATTGGTATGTATACAGCTCTGCCGTGACCAAAGAACAAAAACATCCAGCCGAACTGCAATTTGTAAACGATCAAAATATTCATAGCAGTAAACGCGACGATCTGCTGAATCAAATAATCAGCGACAAAAAACTCAAGCTCATAGCCGTTGCCGGTACTCACGGAAAATCGACAACTACCGCCATGGTAGTATGGCTCTTCAACCAACTACATATACCGCTCAGCTATTCAGTGGGCGCAAAATTAAGCTACGGAGAAATGGGTCAGTACCAAAAAGGAAGTGACTATTTCGCCTATGAATGCGATGAATTCGATAGAAATTTCCTGAGCTTTGAACCATTTCTGTCTGTTATTAGCGGTGTAACATGGGATCATCATGAAATTTTTCCTACCCGCGAAGATTATCAACAAGCATTCAAGGAATTCATTAGCCAATCTGCCCATACTATTTGCTGGCAAGAAGACTATGACTACCTAGGCCTGACTTCCGTTACACGAATTGACGTGCAGAACACAGACCATCCGCACATTCATGACATTACACTAGCAGGCCTATACAATCGCTTGGACGCATGGCTCGCCATCCAAGCCGTTCACGAAACCACAAAAACTCCCGTCAAAAAACTCATCAAAATTATGAACGAGTTTCCCGGCCTTTCGCGGCGCATGGAGCAGATTATCCCCAATCTATACAGCGACTACGCCCATACCCCCGAGAAAATTCGTGGTGCCATGAGCGTAGCACTAGAAATGTGCGAGCAAAGTTCTCCGGCTCAAAAGCTGATTGTCGTATACGAAGGATTGACCGATCGTCGTCAGCACCATATGATCGACGACTACAAAGATTGTTTTGACGGTGCCGAGCATGTCTATTGGGTACCAAGTTACCTCGCTCGCGAAGATCCAGACCAACGCGTCATCCCTCCAAAAGAGCTTATCGGTCACTTGAGCGATCCGTCAATTGCCTCACCGATGGAACGTGACGAAGAACTAAAAAATGTGATTCAAAAACATCTCGACGCCGGTGATATGGTGGTAGCCATGGTCGGTGGCGGTGGCGGCAGTCTGGACGATTGGATACGTGCAGAATTTACTTCCTAAATTATAGGTCGCTACACATGCTCACCTATGGCTTCAGGA
>CAYMTU010000063.1:0-5113 GCA_964393455.1 uncultured Candidatus Saccharibacteria bacterium | reverse complement strand
AAAAAGCTTTGCTGTCCTGTTTGGCTGGGCAATGAAGGTATAAACATAAATAGCAGAAACAGAACAGCAAAGCTTTTTTCACCAAAAAAAATGAGTAAATCATGTACCGTTTTACTCTGGTTATGCGTATACCATTTTTTAAGTTCAACGCTAAAATCTTGAGTGGCTTCGTAATTATGCACCCTATAATTCTAGCAGGTATGTCGTCCACCTGGTTGCATAAACGTAACTAGGGGTGTCAGATTTTTACTATGTCGCGTATACTAAGGTTAAGCGTTAAAAACAAAAGGTTTTATTATGAAGCGGATATTCTATAGCACGGCAAAATCTCCATTGATTCAAATAGTAGATGAACCAGTTGATGGTTCTTGGATTCATCTGGAATCGCCAAGCGAAGTTGAGCTGGAAACAATAGCTGAACAGTACAGTCTTGATATAGATTTACTTCGGGACGGCGTGGATCCAAACGAATCTCCTCGTATTGAACGAGACGGTGACGCGGTCTATATCTATACTCGTTTTTGTCTACCAGAAGCGGAGAAGATGACCACTGCCCCGCTACTGATTATGCATGGGAAAGGCATCGTCCTTACCATTAGCCAGCGACAGTTTTCTTATGTAGACCAGCTCATTTCCGGTAGTACAGAAATTATTACGAGCAAACGCGCACGGCTAGTCATCGAAATTCTTAGCAGTATAAATGCGGGCTATAAGCGTAGAATTAATACGGTAAGTAGAAAAATATGGCAGACTCGGGCACGCCTCGATAAAGCCCAAATAGCAAATGAAGACTTTATTGCATTCATTGATATAGAAGAAGACTTGAATGACTTCTTACTCGTCTTAGAACCAATGGCCGCAGTCCTCAACTCCCTGCTTAATGGCCGGTTTATGAGGCTATACGAAGAAGATAAGGATATCATTGAAGATTTAAGCTTAGGCAATCAAGAGCTGACACAATTGGCACAATCTCGGCTTTCCACCTTGCGTAACATCCGCGAAGCGTACAGTACTATCACGGCCAATAACCTTAATCGTGTCTTTAAGCTCATGACCAGTATCACGATTTTGATGGGTATTTTTACGTTAATAACCGGAATCTATAGTATGAATATTAAGCTTCCGGGTGCAAGCGATCCGAATGTATTTTGGATCATTATCATTGTAACCTCGACACTCATTGGAAGCGTAGCTGTATACTTCAAGCGTAATCGCTGGTTTTAGTGAACAGTACATTATCTCAGAAGAAACTCAGGATATAACGTTATAATAGGCTCATGAAGATACTCGTTGTTGAAGACGAAACAAAATTAGGTCGAGCTATAAAACAAGGACTCGAACAAGACGGCTATGCAGTTGACTTACTTACGAGCGCTGAAGAAGGCTTGGCATACGCAGAAACGGAAAACTACGACGTACTTTTGCTTGATAGGATGTTGCCTGGCGGAAAAGATGGACTAGATATCTGCCGTGCATTACGGAAATCTGGAAATACTACACCTATACTGATGCTCACTGCCCGAGGAGAATTGCAAGACCGCATTGAAGGTTTAGATGATGGTGCTGATGATTATCTGGTCAAGCCGTTTGCCTTTGATGAGTTGTTGGCACGAATTCGTGCTCTGCAGCGTCGCCCTACTCCTAATTTAAAACTAGAAATTACTATTGGCCCTATTCAAATCAATACAAGTATAAAACAAGTAATGGTTCGAGGTGAGCCGGTAAAGCTAAGTAAAAAAGAGTATACCCTACTAGAATACCTAGCTCACCACACTGACCAGATTTCTAGCAAAGAGCAAATAATCGAGCATGTTTGGAATTTTGAGTCTGATATTCTGCCTAATACGGTCGAAGTTTTTATACGTGGGCTGCGCTTAAAACTAGATGTACCTGGAGAAGAGTCGGTCATTGAAACCGTACGCGGGTTTGGCTATCGTCTAAGGGATACGAATCCCGCAAAAGCAGGAACTAGTGTAGATGTTTAAATCTGCTGTTTTTAAGCTAACTGCCTGGTATGTTGGTGTATTAATGGTTGTGTGTCTAATGTTTAGTTTACCAATCTATACGGTGGCTTCTGCCCGTTTGCAGCGTGGCGCTGAGCTTCAGACTGATATCGTTCGACGTCTTCCAAAACGGTATGGTTCGCAGGCGTACTTACCACTTTTGGAAGAGCAACGCGAGCAGCAACTTCAGAACGATCGTCGGCAGCTGCTCAGTTCACTACTATTTACAAATCTGCTAATCATTTCCGTTGGCGCAATAGCTAGTTATCTTTTCGCTCGACGAACGCTCCAGCCAATCGAGCAATCTCATGCTGCTCAAGCCAGGTTTACGTCTGATGCGAGTCACGAACTCAGAACGCCACTAGCTGTCATGCAGACAGAGATAGAGGTTGCACTTCGCAATAAAAAACTCAGTACAAATGAGGCAAGAGAAATACTTAGCAGTAACCTTGAAGAGGTCGCTCGACTTCGCAACCTGAGTGATCAGTTACTGGGTCTAGCCCGAGCTGGCAATGAACCGCTAAAGCAGTCTCGTCTGGATTTAGGTAGCTTACTAAAGAGTGAGTCAGATAAACTATCAAAAAGATTTAAGGTCGATATTAAGTTAGATACCCCTCAAAAACTATACGTTCATGCAGATGCTGCCTTGCTTCGTCAAGTTCTGGATATTATTATCGAAAATGCGGTCGTATATAATAGCACCGGTTCTAAGCTCATAACTATTAAGACGGGGACGACTTTGAGTAGTGTACTTATCGACATTACCGATAATGGTCCGGGCATTTCGCCTACCGATATTCCATTTATATTTGATAGATTCTATCGTGGTAAGGATGCAAGTTCTAAAAATGGTGAGGGACATGGTCTAGGGCTGGCACTTGCCTACGATATTATTAAGCGTCACGAGGGTGATATACTCGTAAAAAGTAAACTTGGCAAAGGAACGACCTTTACGATTCAGTTGCCGAAAAAATAAAAATACCTAGGCTTCCCAGGTATTTTTAAATCTTCACAAACGCATACTAGCGATGCAAGGTAGATATGCGTAGTAGTGTCCAGGTGAAATTTTGTGCATCAAAGCTGAGACGATAGTTATTCTGGCCGTCACTCATATCGAAAAGCTGTATAACTTTTTGGCCTTTCTGCAGACAATAGCGCATGCCAGATTCGTAAAAAGTTACCTGTTCATTATTGTAGGTAATTTCTTTTGGAAAGCTCTTGAAGTTGTGGCGACCGCTAAAGTAGAGTGAATTTACGGCTACTTCTTTATTAATGAATTGCTTCGTTTCGGTGTCTTGATAATGGTTAATGCTCATAGTTGTTGCTCCAGGTTTTTTATAATAGTAAGAGATACTCGCGTTGCATATTTGCAGGAGTCGAACGGGTATAATTGTTTGGAGCTGCCAGAGTGTAAGACTTCGCGACCGTTCGAACGCTAATCTTTTATAGATATGTTCTATAACTCATGAGCTAATTTGATGGGCTTTCAGTGACGCTTAATTATATAAATCAGTGTGTATGTTCCCAGAGTTGGTTGTAAGCCTATAGGTAGGAAGGAAGCGTTCTTGAAAGAGACGTTGCCAGCACCCATATCGCTAAAGCTAGTATAGCGCTTATGATAATGCCTATTCAATGATAGAATTTACAACTTTTTTACATCTCATGACAATATGCCGATTAGTCATTGGTCTCTTGTCGCAAGTCGCTAGACAAAGTAAATGTTTTAAAAACTTGTGACTGAGGACTAGTGACGATTGACTATCAAAGATTAGTCTTTGATGTGAATCGGGTGTTCAGGTAGTTTTCGTGGCCATTTAAGTGAAACGAAAATACTTCCAAATAGTAACGTAGCCAAAACACCGAGGCTGATTGTAATCGGCACATGCAGGCCGAGCGGTGCTGCGATCATCTTGAAACTAATCCAAGCGAGTATCCCCGACAATGCCCACGCGAGGGCCCAGAACTTATCGGCGACTGCTTGGTATACGAAGAATAATGCACGAAGTCCAAGTAGAGCGAACACATTACTCGAATAGGCAATAAATTTATCGGGACTAACAGCTAATACGGCTGGAACACTATCGACTGCAAAGATGATATCGGTGAGCTCTATCAGAATGATGACCGCCGCCATGAGAGTAAGCATACGCTTACCGTTGATCTTAACGGTTAATTTGTGTCCTACATATTCTGGGTGCACGGGTAGGATCTTGGTGATAGCTTTCCAGAGTTTTTTATCGGCAAACTCTACCTCATCTTCAATCTCGTTACCACCTCTTGCTTCCTGAAACGCTTTCCATGCTGCTCGCATCAGGATGAGCCCAAAGATTATACTCACCCACTCGAATTTTTTAAGTAGCGCCAAACCTGCAAGTATAAAGATTAGACGAAACACTATAGCTCCGGCGATACCGTAATTTAGCATTCGACGTTCTAATTTTGGACTTACTTTAAAACTGGCAAAAATAAGTCCCATAACAAAGAGGTTATCGAGGCTCAGTGCTTTTTCTATAGCCCAAGCTGCTAGGTATTCACCGGCAGCTTGGCTGCCGATAAACAAAAAGACCGGCACAGCAAAAAGTAGCGCTGCACCGATGTATACTATTGACCAGTTGACTGCTTCCTTAAATTCGATGACATGGTCATTCTTGGTGTGATGTATTTCAATGAGCGTATATATAACCAGGGCCAAGCCGACCAGGCCGTACATGAACCATGGAACGTTGTAACTATGAACGGCGGTAGATTCAATCGATGCAAACATAGAAGCTTAGTTTAGCGTAAATATAAAGGTATGAGAATTATTTTGTAATTTAATGCAAAAATGTCGCAAAAAGTGTTATATTGGTACCATATGGATGCAAAAAATGACGAATTATTGCAAAAAGTACTGAGAGATAATGGTTATAGCTTAACGAATGCGCGTAAACTTATTATTGATATTCTGTGGGAATCTGAGCCGCAATCTACTAATGAATTAATAAAAAAGTTACATGGCAAGATTGATCGTGCTAGCTTATATCGCAATATCACTCTGTTCGAAAAGCTTGGATTGATTCAACGAGTGTACATTGGCTGGAAATACAAAATTGAGCTCAGTGATGTGTTTT
>CAYMTU010000062.1:0-5207 GCA_964393455.1 uncultured Candidatus Saccharibacteria bacterium | reverse complement strand
AGCCCATTGAGGGACCGTTCAGCTCACCTGAAGAAATTATGGATAAGCTTGCACCAGCTATGCAGGCCAGTGTCGATGAGGCTATTCGCCTTCAATCGGCTAGTTGATACGTACATTAGGGAAGTATCGAGCTGATCGAGTCGCTGACCCCAGATCCCATATCCGTAATTTGGTCGGTAGCTCCTGAAACGACATCTGTAACACCGTCCACTGGAACTACTTCTTCAATTGAAGCCATTGAGTCTTGCATGACGTCACCCGCACCTCCAAGTAAATCTCCTATCGAACCTAAGTCAAACATAAATACCTCCCGTTATCCTTACCGTTCATAAATCTCGCACTGATATTAACGGTAATGTTCGTACTCCAACTTGCCATATTTTGCTGTACGTCTGTATGCCTTGTAGCGCGGTTTGTAAACGCTTTTACCTGAAATACTTTTTTGCAGCATTTTTAAATCTTCCATGAACATTTCTGAACGTTTGATTTGTTTGTTAATTTTATTCTTTATTGCACTCATTTACCCTCCTTGATTACGTTACAGTTACATAGTAAGCGTGTACGTATTAAGGAGCTGTAAAAGTGGCGTAAAGTTACCGTAAAGCAGTGTGCATCACGATTGAGTGTTGCTAGTATTAACAATTATTCTTACTGCAAAGCTGCAGTCAGGCGAGCAATATTATCTTGGAAGTGTTGCATTCGTGGACGTGCTTTCCATTGTTTAAGATGTACTTGCTTCGACCTTGAAAGGTAGGTTTGTTGCACTTTTTGAAGTTCTTTTACAACTTTAGGATCGTATGAAATTAAGGTGACTTCTAGGTCAAGCAAAAATGAACGGATATCTAAATTACTAGATCCAATTGTCGCAAGATCATCATCGATTGTAATGAACTTGGAATGAAGCAGTATAGGCGCTTTATATAGGTAAATTTTAACTCCAGCTTCTAGTAGTATTTCGTAGAAGGATCGCTGTGCATGACCAACCATCCATTGATCCATAACTTCTGAGTTAATCATGACTACTTCAACGCCACGTTTTGTAGCGCTGGTTAGCGCGGTCGTTAGTGCATCATCTGGAACAAAGTATGGATTTGTGATAACAACTTTTTTTTGTGCTGCGTGTATGAGGCTAGTGAATAGCTTTAGGTTATTCTCATCATCAAAACCAGGGCCACTAGGCAGCACTTGGGCCAATGAATCGCCGTAGCTTTTTATATCGGTTGCCGATGTGCCCATGTCGTTGTAATCAAGCAGTTTTCCAGTCTCGCTATACCAATCACTCAAGAATGTGGCACCGAGCTGCAATACAATCGGGCCCTGAAGTCGAACGACAAGTTCATCGTAGTATAGGCTATCTTTTCGATGGTAATTTCGTTGAATCATATTTTGTGAGCCGGTATATCCGGTATTCCCGTCTATAACTACTAGCTTACGATGATTACGTAAATCTGGGCGTACATAGCCCTTGCCAGGGAATCTAAGTGGTAGCATTGGCTGTACGTGAGCACCATCTGATTTGAGTCGCTTGATGGTGTCTTTCCATCCTTTGTATCGTCGAGTAGAGAAAGAATCGTAGAGTACTCGTATAATAACGCCTCGTTTTACGGCTTGTTCTATGGCTTCAAAGATAGGCATCGTAGCGTCGTCCATGAAAAAGATAAAGTATTCCAAATGAACAAAATGCTTTGCTTTGCTTATATCTTTGGCGATACTTTTTATGACTTCATCGTATTCAGGAAGCACCTTAATTTTATTACCATTAAAAACGGGCATATGGCTGAGTGTCTCACTGAGGTGTGAAATTGAACGATACTTAAGTGGTGCTTCTGCTGAAAGTAGCTTTTTGCTATCTCTCGTTTTCTGGAAATGTTTTACGGTTTTACCAATAAAATTATTGAGTGTCTTCTGAGCATTACGCCGAGATTTAGGTAATTTAGGATTACCGAGGAACAGAAATACAATCAGTCCTAGTAGTGGAAAGAAAAATATAAAGAGTAGCCAAGAAGTGCCTGCCGTAGGTTTTCGATTACGCGGCACTATAAATAATGCTCCGATTCTAATTACCCATTCAGAAATTAACCAAATGGTACCGATATTTTGGAACAAGTTCCAGTCACTAAAAAGTTGCATTTGTAATCCTCTCTTTTATATTCACAGTATAACACTGAGTAATCTAGCGTACACCGGCTGCATTCTGGGCATGCGTTTCGATGTTTGCATAAAAATCTTGCATTTTGTTCAGCTCGGGCATGACCAGATAATTGAGCAAGATAATGGGGCTAAGTAAGAAAAATCCAAATAGTAGTAATTTCATATTCATACCATCGTATAGGATTATGTCAATTATGCAAGCAAGAGCATAATGAAATACGGGGCAATGGTTTATTGTCCAAATCAGCATAAGCACTTATACTACTAACAGGTAGTAAGTGAAAGATATAAACAGGTGACTAACAAGAAGCCAAAAACGCTCATTCAGGACGTGGTACATGACCGCTCAAGTCCCACAGTTCCCATAAAAAGAAGCCAGCTTTCTGTTCGACGTGCTTCAGTAGAACCAATTATTGACAATAATCGTTCGAAGGCAAAGTCAGCCTGGCGTATGGCATCGTATACTCTAAGAAATCTTATGGTTCCAGTCGTTCCCGAGCCAGAAGTATTGCCAGAGGTCGATGTAGACGAATCGGTGCTTGAAGAGGCATCTCATGCTGTTGCGTATCCGGCCCCTCATCGAGCACGCGATTTTCAGGAAGCACCACTTAGTACAATCTCTGAACACATTGGTGAACTTCGTCGTAGGGCACTGTATTGTTTTGTAGCGTTATTGGCCGGCGGTATTGTTGGCTATAAGTTTCAGGATCAGATTATCGCATGGCTCATCAAGCCACTAGGCGAGACGCTATTCTATACAAGCCCAGCAGGAGGATTCGATTTTCTAATAAAAATTTGCCTATTTTTTGGATTCTTACTGGCAATTCCGGTAATTATGTACAATATTATTCGATTTATCTCACCAGCGGTTCCTCACCATATAATAATAAAAACCAGTAGAATCCTTGTCTATTCAATTAGTCTTGGGCTGATGGGGGCAGCGTTTGCGTATTATGTAAGTCTGCCATCGGCATTACATTTCTTGAATAATTTTTCTTCCAAACAGATTCAATCATTAATCTCTGCGCAAGAATATTTCAATTTTGTGATGATCTATATTGCTGGCTTCGCCGCATTGTTTCAGATGCCGCTGCTCATTGCTTTCATTAATAAGATAACGCCACTAAAGCCAATGATGCTCATGAAGAAACAAAAAGTAATAATTCTTGTTAGTTTTATAATTGCAGCAGTACTGACACCAACACCCGACCCGATTAACCAAACGTTAATGGCGGTACCGATCATTGCTCTTTACCAGACATCTATAGGTACCGTTTGGTACGAGAATCGTCGGCAAAGCAACAAGAAGGCAAGAAGTAGAGCGAATTTCGTTGCTGAACCAGCTGGAATGTAATCAAGCAGCTAACGGTATGGTCAAGGTAGCATGCGTTCCGTGATCCTGCGAACTTGTTATTTTCACATTTCCACCAAGTCGACTCGCTAATATTTTAGATGCGTACAAGCTTAAGCCCATGCCTTTTTGGTCGTAGGTAACGACTCCTTCGGTTTTAGAAAATGGTTCATACAGTTGATCCTTCGTATCTTTTGTTATCCCCTCTCCAGTATCCTTTACGGTAATTTCGAGTGCATTATCAAGGACTTTTGCGGTAACATCAACGGTGCCTTGTTCGTGATTATAGCGTACGGCATTATCGATAAGACTGTCAGCTATAAAGTAAATTTCGTCAGTATTGAGGTTAATTTCGTTTGGTACTTCAACGGAATTATTAATATGTAGATGTTTTTCCTCGATTTGTTGCTTATGGCGATTGATTGCAGAACTAATAATAGTACTGATTTTGAATTTCTGAACTTTTGTCAGTGGCCGCGTAGTGACCGATACTTTGTTTGCTAATATTTGAAGCTCATCAATACTATTTTGAATAAACGAGGCATATTTTTGGTCGGTAATTGCATTTTTTGCATCCTGTAATTTGTAGATTGTATCTTGTAGCGTGGTTGCAAGAACGGCAATGGTCTTTTGTCTATTTTCGTTAAGCTGTTTCATGGTCGATTCAATCATACTTAACTGATAATTTCTGTCTCTGCCCAGCCGCCATAAACGAAGTGCATTAAATAATATCACCATGCTCATAATCGAAAAAGACACAGAGAATAACCAATAACCAAATGAAAAACTAACGCCACTCGAAGCAATAATCCAACTTGTTCCAATTCCAAATAGTATAGAAATGGCAATTGGTAGCAAAAAGTACCACCTACTTAACATGTTCAGAATAGTAATTTCTGGTGTTGTTCTGAGAATCGATTGGGCCTGAGCTTCTTCACTGTCAGTATCTGCACCAACGTCGTGAGCAATCGCGGTCAAAGACAAAATCGCCGGCTCAAGTAGACTAATAGCTGTACCCTCCGTAGATTTTGCCGAACTAAGAAGTTCGGTCGCACTCTTTATCGTAGATATGGGGGTGTTTATATGGTGCATAACCAATCGTACAAAGTTCTTTTTATCTTCAATTAGGATATTAAGTTTATGAATCATCGTTTGTAGTTGTTTTGCTCGAATCCTATCAAACATACTCTGGATAAGCAGGATAATGGCAAGAATGATTAGTAAAATCCAAAGTATAAGAGGTGCAATTTTTTGTTGATTAGGCGTTAATTTCTGCACCCACACGGTGCGTCTGCTCAGGACTACTTTTTCGTAAGGAGAAACGGGTTGTTTCGACGTCGGCCCACCGCCCACAGGATTTTGAACTTCATCTGGAGTTGAAGGTGTTGTGGATCCGGGTGTAGTTGGTGGCGGATTGCCAGGTGGGCGAACGGGATTTTGAGGGTCAGTAGTGGTTGGACAACTTCGACCGTACGCACAACTTCCATACTGGTCTCGATTGTATTCCGCATATGTCTTTGGAACAATTAATAAAATAATAATAAAAACAGCGGTGATTACGCCAAGTAATGTTGCTCGTTTTACTTTATTGTATAGTTGCATAGTTTGTGTTTTTTTAATATGCTTATAGTATAAACTAATTATCGAAAAAAGAGGGAATACAAATGTTTGGATTAGGTGTACCAGAACTATTAATTATCTTGCT
>CAYMTU010000061.1:0-5451 GCA_964393455.1 uncultured Candidatus Saccharibacteria bacterium | reverse complement strand
GTTGACCATCAGGGGTTTTCATATCTAAAACTTTAGTATTAAAAACACCCCAACTAGATAGGTGGCGTAAGTAGTATGTCCCAGCTCCAGGAATAGTCGCTGGATATTCACCACGTTTTTGATAAGGGGTACGACCCATAGAGAATAGCTGGTCACCTTGTTCATTTGTACTTATAGTTCTCGTAGGAGCATTCGCTAACGTGCCACAATTCACCCCGTAGTACTCAATAATTGTTCGAAAGCCTGCTGTATTTTCATTACATCTCTGAACCGCTTCGGCGCGTGTATTAAAGCCACAACGAATTATATCGTTGCTACTACATTGATTACTGGCTTCTGTAGGGGATACTATGGCGAAAATTTGGACGAGCATAGTTAGGGCAATAAAAATTAATCCAAGTCTTCTGATCCCAGACTCTTTTCGCAACCGTTTGCTATAAAAAGATATTTGATCTATTAAACTAGGATTGAACGGTAGATTACTGAGTAGTTTATTAAACATGATAGCTTTCTTTTTATTATTCTTAAGCTTATTTAAACATAAAATCATGTGTTCAAACAAGGCTATTATTATTGTCTTGGACGAAATTATCATCTATACTATTATCAAGTGTGGAAAAACTAGTTTACTTATGAGGGTTTATTGATAATGAGCAAACAAAAAGATTATGATTCAGGTCAAATTCAAGTTCTAGAGGGATTGGAGCCTGTCAGAAAACGTCCGGGTATGTACATTGGTGGAACTGGTGTAGAAGGTTTACACCATCTCGTATGGGAGATTGTTGACAACGGTATTGACGAAGCTTTGGCTGGCCATGCAACCCGAGTTGACGTAAAACTTCAGGCTGACGGGGGTGTATCGGTCTATGACGATGGACGTGGTATTCCTGTAGATATACACCCAAAAACTGGTAAGAGCACTGTCGAAACAGTACTCACCGTACTTCATGCGGGCGGTAAGTTTGGGGGTGGTGGATATAAAGTGTCTGGTGGACTGCACGGTGTGGGAAGTAGCGTCGTTAATGCTCTCTCAACAAAACTTATTGTTACGGTCTATAAGGACGGTAAAATATATAGTCAAGAATATGAGCGCGGTGTACCGAAAGCAGATCTTAAGGTTGTAGGAAAAACAACAAAAACTGGAACAGAGATTACTTTTTACCCCGATGAAACTATTTTTGAAACAACCAAAATTAACTATGATACTGTCTTAAATCGTTTACGTCATGCCGCATACTTAACAAAAGGTATCCGAACGAACCTTGAAGACGAACGAACGGGAAAACGTTATGGATTCTATTTTGAAGGTGGTATCCAGAGCTATGTCAAACACCTGAATAATGGGAAAGAAGTCGTAGACGATGATATCTTCTATGTCGATAAGCAGATAAAAGATGTGCAAGTTGAGATATCGCTACAGTATACTGAAGTCTATAGTGAAATAATTAAGGCATTTGCAAATAATGTCTACAATCCAGATGGAGGCACGCATCTCACGGGCTTTCGCTCTGCACTTACGAGAGTGGTGAATGATTACGCTAGAAAAAACGGATTGCTCAAAGAAAAAGAAGAGAATCTTTCTGGCGAAGATACCAGAGAGGGTTTAACTGCGGTAATTCTTGTTAAGCTACCAGATCCACAATTTGAAGGGCAGACAAAAAATAAACTAGGAAACCCTGAGATACGTGGGTATGTCGAGCAGGTACTAGCCGAGTACCTAAACTACTATCTAGAAGAACATCCAACAGTTGCTAAGAAAATTGTAGGTAAGGCGTTGTTGGCAGCTAGAGCACGAAAGGCAGCCCGGGCGGCTCGTGAAAATATTCTTAGAAAAGGAGTACTTGAGGGTGCCAGTATGCCAGGAAAGCTCGCTGATTGCTCCAGTAAAGATCCTGAGAACTCCGAGATATATCTTGTAGAGGGTGATTCTGCCGGAGGATCAGCAAAGAGTGGACGTGATAGCAAAACTCAAGCGATATTACCACTTCGTGGAAAAGTTCTTAACGTTGAGCGAGCACGACTCGATAAGATGCTTGCCAACAATGAAATACTAAGCCTCATTAAGGCACTCGGAGTAGGTATTGAGGATTCATTTGATGTTTCAGGACTTCGATACGGTCGAATAATTATTATGACCGATGCCGATGTTGATGGTAGTCACATTAGCACGCTGCTCATGACCTTCTTTTTCCGCTACATGAAACCTGTAGTAGACGGTGGTCACCTATACCTTGCTAAGCCGCCATTGTTCGAACTAGTGAAGCCAGGACGCAAAACAAGCAAATTTATTTACGATGAAGATGAACTTGGTGTGTTTCTTGATAAGGTAATCGAGGAACGAACAAAAGAAGGTGCGAAAATAAATCTTGATGATGAACGGTACAAACAAGCTGGCTACGTCGAACAGAAACGATATAAAGGACTTGGAGAAATGGACGCCGATCAACTATTCGAGACAACCATGAACCCTGAAAAACGAGTATTGGTACAGGTAAAAGTTGATGATGCCGAAAAAGCCGACGCCATCTTTAACAAATTAATGGGTTCAGAAGTTGAGCCGCGAAAAAACTTTATTCAGACGAATGCAAAATTCGTGAAGGACTTAGATATATAGCAATGGAACCAGACGAACAAATTATTGAGCCAGCAAAAGAACTTTCAATGGACGAGAAGCGACATGGGGTCGACCTTCCGGACGATATATTAGATTCAGGTCACTCGAGAAGTGTTGAACGTCGAACGGTAGAGAACGTGATGGAAGACAGCTACCTTCGATACTCTATGAGTGTCATTATCGATAGAGCATTACCAGATGTACGAGATGGCATGAAGCCTGTTCATCGAAGAATTTTGTATAGTATGAATGAGGACGGCCTACGAAGTGGTGCTCGACACAGAAAGAGTGCAAATGTCGTAGGTGCGGTTATGGGTAAGTACCACCCTCATGGTGATTCTAGTATCTATGATGCGATGGTGCGTATGGCACAACCATGGGCTATGCGATATATGCTGGTTAATGGGCAAGGTAACTTTGGTAGTATGGATGGAGATCCGCCTGCTGCAATGCGTTACACAGAGGCCAAGATGGCTCGGCTGGCAGATGAATTACTCGCTGACATCGATAAAGAAACGGTTGACTTTAGAGAGAACTATGATGGCACCACAACAGAACCAACGGTTCTTCCAGCCAAATTACCGAGCCTGCTTTTAAATGGACAGCTTGGTATTGCGGTGGGAATGGCTACAAACATCCCACCGCACAACCTTGGTGAACTTGTTGACGCCGAATTACACCTCATAGATAACCCACAGGCTACAGTCGATGATCTCCTAGAATTTATTAAAGGACCTGACTTTCCAACAGGAGGAGTCATCTATGGCAAGGAATCGATTAGAACAGCGTATGCTACGGGGCGCGGCGGAGTAATTACTCGAGGTGTAGCAGAGATCGTTGAAGGCAAAAAGGGTCGAAGTCAGATAATAATTACAGAAATTCCATACGCACTCAATAAAGAAACGCTCGTATTGAAAATTGCTGATTTGGTTCGTGATAAAAAACTAACTGGTATTAGTGATCTTCGAGATGAAACTGCTCGTGGAGCTGTCAGGATAGTCCTCGATCTTAAGAAAGACGCGTATCCAAAGAAATTACTCAATCAACTTTATAAGTTAACTCCTTTGCAACAGAGTTTTCATTTTAATATGATGGCACTTATCGATGGGATACAGCCGCGAGTACTTAATTTAACAGACATACTACAAGAGCATATTAAGCATCGACAAATTGTCATACGACGTCGAACTGAATTTGAGCTACGTAAAGCCAAAGATCGCGCACATATCCTTGAAGGATTGAAAATTGCCCTTGACCATATTGATGAAGTTATCAAGGTAATTCGAGCTAGTAAGAGTAGCGAAGAAGCCCAAACGAATTTAATCGAGCGCTTTAAACTAAGTGAGATTCAAGCAAAAGCAATTCTTGCGATGCAACTTCGAGTTCTAACCGGATTAGAACGACAAAAAATTGAGGATGAACTTGCTGAACTTATGAAGCTTATCGCGAAACTAGAAGGAATTCTGGCGGACGAGAAAAAGATATTCGCAATAATAAAGAAAGAACTGACAGCATTAAAAGAACAGTATGGTGATGAGCGACGAACTAAAGTTATTCCTGGTGAATTAGGAAAAATGGCCGATGAAGACCTAATCCCTGATGAGCAGGTTGTTGTAACGCTTACATCTGCTAACTATATTAAGCGTTCACAAATCGCTGATTATCGTAAGCAAAACCGTGGTGGTAAGGGTAAACGCGGCATGGTAACGCGCGAAGAAGATGTTATTGAGCATGTCGTGAATGCAAGCACACATGACTATCTTTTGTTCTTTACTAACAAGGGTCGAGTCTTTAGATTAAAAACCTATGAAGTGCCTGCAACCAATCTGAGCGCCAAGGGAGTTGCAATTGTGAATCTGCTCCAGTTGCAGCCTGAAGAAAAAGTAAGTGCGGTGATTAATATATCTAAGCTAAATAAAACAGGCCATTTGTTTATGTGTACGGTGAGGGGTGTCGTTAAAAAGACACCATTTGAGCAGTATCAAAATGTACGTAACTCTGGACTAATTACCATAAATCTCGACGAGGGTGATGAACTAAAGTGGATTGGTATGACAACGGGCGAGAACGAGATTGTTATATCGACTTCTCTTGGGCAAGCAATTAGATTCCATGAAAAAGATGTTCGTCCAATGGGTCGCGCATCTCGAGGAGTCCGAGGGATTCGGCTACGAACAGGAGATCAGGTCATAGGTATGGATATCGTTCGTGAAGGTTCTAGTATTTTTGTAATTAGTAAATCAGGGTATGGAAAGCGCACGAAGGTTGCACAGTTTACTCCACACGCTCGTGGTGGTGTCGGTATACGATCAGCGATCGTAAACAAGAAAACAGGTGACTTAGTTGGTGTTAAGACCTTGAACGGCGATGACTCACAAGAAGTTATAATCATCTCACAACAAGGCCAAACTATTAGACTTGGAATTAAAGATATTCCGGAGCTTGGTCGCGCTACTCAAGGTGTTCGTATTATGCGACTTAAAGAAACCGATACGGTGGTATCGCTGGCACTCGTAGATAAGACTGAAGACGTCGACGAAGAAGAGCCAGCAGCATCTACTAAATAGATGATGTAATGTTCACTACTATATTGGGTATTTAACACTTGACATACGCGTTTATGACCGGTAATATTGCTTGAGTACTTTCTAGAGGGCTATATCGAGTTGTCTAGTGAGGTGTTCGTTAAAAATTGAATAGTGCAAATCAACGTCAGTTTTTCTTAGTTTTTATATAAAACTAAGGTTTGTTTTTGAAATTTCAGAATTAAACACTTTTTTGAAGAGTTTGATCCTGGCTCAGGATGAACGCTGGCGGCGTGCCTAATACATGCAAGT
>CAYMTU010000060.1:3598-5622 GCA_964393455.1 uncultured Candidatus Saccharibacteria bacterium | reverse complement strand
CAAGGGACAAATGTCTTTGTGCTTGCAGCTACAAACCGTGCAGATGTACTTGACTCTGCGTTGCAACGACCAGGTCGCTTTGACCGAAGAGTAAACATAGATCTTCCTGATAGAAAAGATCGTGAAGCGATATTGAAAGTGCATTTCGAGAAGAAGCCGTTGGCAAAAAATGTTGATCTTGATGCTTTGGCTGCAAAATCTGCTGGTTCATCTGGAGCGGATCTTGCGAATATCGCTAACGAGTCAGCCATTATTGCAGCACGCAATAGCCGTAAAGAAATTTCACAAGATGATGTAACCCAAGCATTTGAAAAAGTTGCCATCGGACCTGAGCGTAAGAGCAAGGTTATGAGTGAAAAAGAAAAAGAGATGACTGCTTACCACGAAGCCGGACATGCCATTGTTGGCCACGTTTTGCCAGAAAGTGACATGGTTCATAAAGTTACTATTATCCCTCGTGGTGGCACTGGTGGTGTAACGTGGTTTATTCCGCCAGAAGATAAGAGCTATCATTCAATACTTGAATACAAAGACATTCTTGCTCGGATGCTAGGTGGTCGTATAGCCGAAGAGGTAGTGTATGGCCGAGACCGAGTGACTACCGGTGCGGGTAACGACTTGCAGAAAGCTGCCGAGCTAGCTCGAGATATGGTTATCAATCAAGGTATGGGTACCAAACTTCGCGATCAAGTGTTTCATATTGATGAAGGCATGATGATGGATCGCCTGGTACACGAAAAGCAATATAGTGACGAAACTGCCAAAGTTATTGACGATGAGGTAGAAGCCTTGATTACAGAAGCGGCAACTCGTGCACGAGCAGTTATAAAAGCAAATAGAGATAAACTAGATGCACTCAAAGATAGGCTCATCGATAAAGAAACAGTTGAAGCTGACGAAGTTTTGGAAGTACTAAAAGGCGCTAAACTTCCTGCGGGTATCGAATAGAGAAGTAGTAGGATAGGTAGATTGTCTAAAATTTTATTGTTGTAAAGTTACATTTCGACTATATTTTGAAAGATTATGCGTATTGCACTAGCTACCTGATGACGGTCTGCTTATAATAGATACTAATGAAACGAATTTTTCGCAAAGCCAATAAGCGATTATCGCTTAGTAATACTGCTGCTCTTCTTGTTGCCACTTCTTTAGTTGGTCAAATACTTGGTTTTTTGCGTGTAAAACTGGTTAATGCCAACTTTTCGGCACTCGGACCAGATAGTACCGATGCTTTCTTTGCTGCTTTTAAAATTCCTGATTTCTTCTATTTTACTATTGCAGCCGGAGCACTCGGAGTTGCGTTCATGCCAGTCCTTGCCGATCATTTACAAAAGCATGATAGAAAAGGCGTTTGGGAATTGTCGACAAGTTTGCTGAACTTTTTGGCAATCATTATGTTTGTTATAGGCATTGGTATATTTATTTTCGCCGAACCTATTATTCATGGTCTCGTAGCGCCTAATTTGGAACCAAAGCAACTCAGTAATGCGGTGACTATCATGAGATTGATTGCTTTCAACCCGTTACTTTTCACCATCTCCGGGATTCTTATGAGTGTGCAACAAACATTTGGCAGGTTTTTCTTTTTTGCTGTTGCTCCTTTAATCTACAACACCTCTATTATCGCAAGTATTTTTATCTTCCGAGACAATATTGGTCTAGTAGGTCTAGGTATTGGTGCGCTCATTGGTGCACTTCTACAGCTATGCATAGCTGCTATAGGTCTAAGAGGTTTGCATTTCAAATATCATAAGCTCATCAATTTTAGAGCCCCAGATTTCAAGAAGATTCTAAAGCTACTACCTCCTCGCTCAATTGACCAAGGCATTACATCTATTAACAGTATCGTCGCAACAAATTTTGCTCGTCGGCTTGGAACGGGAAATGTAAGTTTTTACGAAAATGCATATACGCTACATACGGCACCGACATTATTAATTGGAACATCGATTTCAACCGCGGTATTTCCGAGACTAAACAACAGCGTTGCTCGGGGAAATATGAATGCTTTTCGCCAGGAGTTT
>CAYMTU010000060.1:1185-3588 GCA_964393455.1 uncultured Candidatus Saccharibacteria bacterium | reverse complement strand
TGGTTGACTGTTACAGTCGTCATTGTTTGTTTCTTTGGTCGTGGCTATTTGGCACGCATGATCTTTAGTCGAAATGCCCCAGAAATTGCCGCAATATTTGGATTTTTGACCGGAGCAATTTTTTTCCGCACGGTTTATACCATTGTGTCTCGATACTTCTATGCCCAGAAAGATACCTGGACACCACTTATTGACACATTGCTTGCCTTTGTTTTGTTTGTGTATCTGGTATCTATTTTCTCTAAGCCGAGTAGCTACGGAATTACGGGGATTGCACTCGCAGAAGCCATAGTAGCAGGATTTCAGCTATTTATTCTAACAACCATTATGGTAATGCGTGATCATAAACTTTTTGATAAAAAATTCATTGCCGGACTCGGTAAAATAGTATCGGTAACTGGCTTTACTGTTTTAGCGGCTTACATTATGGTGAGCTTGTTTCCACTTGGAAGTACAGATACAGGGTTTATAACATTAACGGCCAAAATGTCGCTAATTGCTGGTGTGACCTTTTCAGTATATTTATTCTTCTCATCGCTTTTCGGACTAGAGGAAACGGTACCGGTATTTAGAAAAGCGCACGCTGTATGGCGCACAATACTTCGTCCAATAAAGGTTGAATTATAATTATCGCCATTCGGACAATAGTATTTCAAATAAATATTTTACATTAATATTATATCCACCTCTGTTATACTACTATGATGAAACAAGACCATATTCGCAACTTTTGCATTATTGCGCATATTGATCATGGCAAGAGCACGCTTGCTGATAGGTTGTTAGAAATAACGGGCACTATACAAAAGCGTGATATGAAATCACAGATGCTCGACAAAATGGATTTAGAGCGCGAGCGCGGAATTACGATTAAACTCGCGCCCGTTAGAATGAAGTATAGGGACTACGAGTTAAATCTAATCGATACTCCAGGTCACGTTGATTTTAGCTATGAAGTTTCGCGAAGCTTGGAGGCTTGCGAAGGTGCTATTTTGGTTGTCGATGCTAGTCAAGGTATCCAAGCTCAAACGCTTGCAAATGTATATTTAGCCATGGCTGCAGATTTAACTATCATTCCAGTATTAAATAAAATAGACCTTCCTGCTGCCGATGTAGATAAGGTCAGTGCTGAAGTTATTGCTTTGCTGGGATGTAAGAAAGAAGAAATCCTACATATTAGTGCCAAAACTGGCGAAGGGGTTGACGCCGTACTTGAAAAAATAGTTCATGAAGTACCAGCTCCTACCGGTGGCGACGACAACGCAGTTAGGGCACTAATTTTTGATAGTTACTATGACGATTATCGAGGAGTTGTTTTATATGTTCGTATAGTTGATGGAGCTATTAAAAAAGGAAGTGAAATAAAAATGATGGCAACAGATGCGAATGGTATCGCCCTTGAAGTAGGATCACTTTCTCCTGCTTTGGCCCAAGCGCCACAATTAAATACTGGTGAGATAGGCTATATTGTCACTAACTTACGCAGTACGCGCGAAGCAAAAGTTGGTGATACCGTAACATTGGTTAGCGAGTCTGCTAAAGAATCACTCCCGGGATACAAGGACGTAAAGCCATTCGTCTACGCAGGATTCTTCCCAGATAGTAATGAAAATTATCAGTTGCTTAAGGATGCAATTGAAAAACTGTCACTGAGTGATTCAGCACTACAGTTTACGCCAGAAAATTCATCTGTTCTTGGTTTCGGCGTTCGAATAGGCTTTTTGGGATTGCTTCATATGGATATTGTTCGAGAACGACTTGAGCGAGAATACGATCTCGATCTAGTCATTACAAATCCATCTACAGACTATCAATTGACCTTAAATAACAATGATGAAGTGACAATAAAAAGTGCCTCTGATTTACCCGATCCTTCAAAAATTGTAGAGATTCGAGAACCATGGATTAAGGGTGAAGTTGTAGTGCCGAAAGATTATGTTGGCGCGGTAATTCAATTGATTTCAGGAAAAAGAGGACTGCAAAAAAATCTTAGTTATGTCGACGCACAACTTGCACTCGTTTCATTCGAAGCACCGCTAGCAAATCTTTTAACAGATTTTTATGATCAATTAAAAAGTGTTACCAGTGGGTATGGAAGTTTTAACTATGAGCTTGACGACTATCGTGCTGAAGACCTAGTTAAGGTCGACTTTTATGTTGCTGGAGAAATTGTTGAGGCACTGAGCGTTATGGTTCACCGCAGCGAGTCGCAGCGTCTTGGACGAGAAATAGTCGGCAAATTGAAAGAAGTTATTCCTCGTCAAAACTTTCAAGTCGCATTGCAGGCAGGTATCGGTGGAAAATTTATAGCCCGCGAGGACATATCTGCATACCGAAAAGATGTTACGACAGGACTATATGGTGGGGACGTATCGCGTAAGAAAAAAGTGTTAGCCAAACAAG
>CAYMTU010000060.1:0-1175 GCA_964393455.1 uncultured Candidatus Saccharibacteria bacterium | reverse complement strand
AAAGGCAAAAAACGCATGAAACGTTTTGGAAAAGTCGACATTCCAGCCGAAGCCTTCACTGTCATGCTAAAACGCGATTAATTGATAGTTAGCGAATTATGACGCGGTTGGCTACTTGGTCGGAGCCTTTACCAGAAGAGAATATCGTAATATTGGCATCTTTTTTAACATCACTGAGTGATTTCACTTCAGAGCCCTGAGAGACTTTAGTCTTCTCGCTAACCATTACTTTTTTCTCATCACCATTCGGTAGTTTTACAGTAATTGATTTAGCTTCAACTTTTACGACTTTACCGACAGTAGTGTAAGGGAATGATGCATTGTTTGATACGGCGTTAATAGGGTTAAGTAAATCAGTTACTTTGCTAACTGCTTCTTTCGTTCCTTCATTCTTTCCATATTCTCTACCAAAGTAAAAACCTGCGCCAGCTGCTCCAGCAAGTAAAACAGTAATTAATAAGACGATAATAATAAGACTTTTATCGAATATTTTTCTTTTTGCTGGTTTAGCAGTATTTGTATTAGTAGTTTGATTTTCTGAATTCGCAGTCATCCCTTGGCTCTCCTGGTTTTAGATATTTAAGCTTATTAATAATAATTGTAGCATAAGCACATTATTTGATATGCTAATTATAACAAAAGAGTTATGAGAACAGTTTCTATAAATCAATTATTTACGAAGTCTAGCATGAAAGTGAAAATATTAGGCGTTGCTACAGTCGCCGTTTTGGCAGTGTTAGGTTTTTCGTATTACCTTTCAGTAGTGAGTCCTTCGTCGGTCCGAGCTTTTTCTGGTGCGGGTAAAGGTTACGAAGATGAGCCTTATCTTGTAACAAATTGTGCACAGCTTCAGAGTATGTTGCAGTATAAATGGTATGCCCTCGTCAATGATATAGACTGTAGCGATACAGTAAATTGGAATGGTGGAGCAGGCTTCAATCCGTTAGCTACAGGCGCTAATTTAGACGGACGAAATTATGAAATCAAAGATCTTTATATTAACAGACCTACAAAATATGCTGTAGGTTTGTTTGCAAACGTCACACCATATAATGAAGTCAAGAATGTTAGGCTTACGAAAAGCGAAGCAAATGCCAATCGAGTTGATATTAACGGTGCTAGATCAGTTGGCGCTTTAGCTGGCGAATTTAGGGGTACGAAAGTTTTTAACGTAC
>CAYMTU010000059.1:0-5641 GCA_964393455.1 uncultured Candidatus Saccharibacteria bacterium | reverse complement strand
ACGATGGCAGCCATACTCGGAATGAATTCCTGTGCGTGGCTTTATCGACCGAACCGACGGTTCGAGGTTCTGATTCTTAGAACGGAAAGAAAAAAGTTCGGCCGGGCAAATCGCATATATACTCACGTGCTCAGAGTAAACTCTTGCGCGCGTGATTGATGACCGAACCTCCGGTTCGAATTCAGCTTCACTGAATCAAACTAAAATAGCCAGATACTAAAGATCTGACTTTTTTAGTTTGGCTCAGCATACAGGTCATGAACTTATTGTGTTTTATATTTTTTTAAATCCGACTTTGCATTTTTTATAAACTTACCAAACTTTTTATCCTTTTTTCGTTTATCATAGACACTCATCTCGTAATGCTCAGTTTCTTTTTGCAATTTTAGGTAATTCTCGTATTGAGACAGCTCTATATCGCCAGATTTTATTGCATCCATAACTGCACATCCTTGCTCGTTTATGTGGTTGCAATTTCTGTACCTACATCTCCTTGAGATTTTCTTGATATCCAAAAAGACCTCATCAGCTCCATTCCCAAAGTTGACGACGCCGACTTCACGGCTCCCTGGATTATCGATAATAATTCCACCATCTTTGGTAAAATACATTTGCCTAGCAGTAGTGGTATGTCTACCTCTGCCAGTCTTTGTTCCTATCGTCTTTGTCTCGATAGTTTGATCAATCAATTTATTAATAATGGACGACTTTCCAACCCCCGAAGACCCCAAAAAACAATACGTAGCGCTGGGTCGAATATAGCTAGCGATACTATCTAAGCCATCATCGCTAACGGTACTAGTGTGTAAAATATCGATATCAGAAAATCGGCTATTCAACTCCTGAACCCTTAATACTAAGTCGGCTTCTGATAATAAATCGGATTTATTAAGAACAATCACCGGCTTAACGCCACCCTCTCGGGCTAAAATAACATACCGCTCAAAACGGTTGATATTATAGTCACGGTCCATAGATTCCACAATAAAAACCATATCGACATTCGCAACCATCAGCTGAGCCTCATCCTTACCGCTATATTTCTTGCGTAAGGTAGTTTGTCGTGGCAGTATGTGCTCAATTACTTTTACTGCATCGGGAACATCTTTAATAACTACCCAATCACCAACCGCAGGATAATCATCACGGCTCGAAGCGGTTTGCATGCGTTTCCCCGCCACCGTGGCACGACCCTCACCTTCTAAACTTATAATTTCATAGATACCTCTATGTTCCGCTATCACCCTGGCGAGGCAATCTATACTAGCCTTGAGCTCTAATCGACTCTTCTCAAAAAACTCGTTATAACCTAGAGATTTTAATTGTGATAGTTCATTCATTGTTCCATACCTATAATTAGTTTAGCAGCTAAGTGTCAAGCGTCTAGATTTCTATCATTTCAATTGGTAACAAAAAATCCAGTAGCGTAAATGCTTACTGGATAATCTGTAAAATATATGATCTTGGCTCGGGAGGCCGGACTCGAACCGGCAACCTCGAAGTTAACAGCTTCTTGCTCCACCATTGAGCTACTCCCGAATATAATTAAAGGTACTTTTCTTTCACGTTATGAAAGTAACCAATGGATTATATCGTAATCTGGGAAGGTATTCAATTACAGATTGAAAAGTTCTTTATAGTATTTGGCAGTTGACGCGTACTTTGGATCACCGGCTTCGATTTCATCGAGCACTTTTTGCTTATCCATCCAGGCAATTTCGGCAACTTCTTCCTCTTGGATTTTGAACGTATCGAGAGGCTTATTGCAAAGTGCAGTGAAGCCTTTGTACCATCGATATCCGTATGAGGATTTACAAAGGAGCGTTCTAGTTGGTTTAAGCGGTACGTTTCGAACACCAATCTCTTCGTATAGTTCTCTTTTTGCTGTTGATTCATAGCTGTCATCTGCGGTTACGGTACCAATAGCTGCACAGGTCCAAACCGATGGTTCAATCTTTCGGTTGTCTGTACGGCGTTGCATCAGAACGTTGCCCTTGCCGTCTTCCACCCAGATGGCGCTCGCTCGCCAGTAATCTTTTTTACTCAACTCAGATCGGTCTTTATAGCTAACGACGTGATTATCTTCGTTTACAATTGCAATTTTTTCGTTCATGTTCTCACCTTCTGTTTAATATCGGATCGCATCTGGCGACTTTCGTCGCGTTCTTTGATACTGTGCCGTTTGTCATAATGTTTTTTACCCCTACCAGCAGCTATACGAAGTTTAATGTAATGCCCGGTTGTCTTGATTTCTAGTGGGACAATAGTTTGACCCTGCTGCTTTAAAGCTATTAGCTTATCGATCTCTTTTCGACTGGCTAGTAGCTTTCTGGTCCTGGTTTGGTCTGATTCCGAAATAGGAATCCCAGGCATGGCAGAAATGGTGGCGTTGATAAGCCAAAGCTCACCATCTTTGACCGTTACATATGCGCCGCGTAGTTGGCCGTGGCCATGGCGCAACGCTTTTGTCTCTGCTCCAGTTAGCATTATGCCCACGAGCAAGCTATCATCGATCGCATAGTCGTGTCGTGCGCGACGATTTTGAATGGTCTTGGGCTGATTGCTTTGTTTTTTCTTGGCCATAACTTCTCTAGTATACCTTATTTTGAGGTGTCATCAGAGAGGATTGTGCGAATAGCCTCCGCTAAATCAGTTTTCTTATGCTTGTGTAACCAATACCACCACTCTAGTCCCCAAAGATCGATTGGATACAAATTGGTTTTAGAAGACAACAGAATATTTTGTTGTAAGAGTTCGACATTCATAGATTCTGATTGCGACGAATCGTTCATTTCCCAAATATTTTTTGGGCCCCACGGTTCGGCCTGTAATTCGTGGATAAAACTTGGTCGATTCCAGAGCAAGCGAATGAGTGATGCTCGAAACTTAAATACCCAAGGTTGGTAAATGGATTTTCGGTATGCACCTTTACTGTGAGTAATTCGATAGTATGAAAAACCGACTATATCTGGAATTGGACGACGAAGCGGTATTCCCCATGATGTACTGGTGGTCATGATGATTGGCCTACTATGATCGAGCTGTTTTACGAGATTATATTCATAACGCAGTCGTTTGCGGTCGAAATCTCCTTGTTCGCCGAAGTTTTTCAGTAGTGCTTCGTTCTCGAGCTGCCAACTTACAATGTGCGCATTTTTACGGTATCTTCGAACAGTAGTTTCTATGAACCGGAACAGTGCATTGTTGCGTTCGGTTTTAGTCAACTTTTTTGTCCAGTTGGGCCAATGTGATTCTGGCCAGCGTGGTTGGCGAACGCCAAGACAAAGCGTTACGGTGCCGCTGTGTTTTGCAATTTTATGAATTTGCGCATCAAGGTAGTCGAAATTGTAGGTTCCAGGAACTGGTTCTATCTCGTCCCAGTAGCTCATAAGACGAAATCGTGATATGCCTAGATCATTGATAGCAAATTGCAAAACTTTTATGCCATCGATAGAAAAGTTGCGGCACTGCTTAATCGATAGACTAGCTCCATAACGACTACCAATATACTTTTTAGACATATTATTTACGATATCATCGACCGTTGTTTATTGATAGCAGTCGCGGCACTGCTGTTCGCGGAGGGCTTCTTTGCCGGCATTCCAAAGACTTGGGTCATTCATTTTTTCTTTACGCCAGTACCACATTTCTACACCCCAAAGGTCAACTTCTCGCATACCGGTTGCTTTGCCGTAGGCGATTCTATCTTTCAGCCGTTTAGCGTCGAGAGATTTATTTTGCTCTTCAATAGAAATTTCGGTGATTCCTTTGTCTGGACCCCACGGCTCAGTCTGTAGCTCGTGAATGATCATATCTTTGCCGGTTAGTATTTGTCCCGCACCGGCAAGAAATCCGTAGAACCATGCGGGGAATGGGTACTCAAAGTATCGTTTCGTAATCGTTCGGTCCCAAACGCGTTTGTATACCGATATTCCAAATTTATCTGGCCGAGGCTGCCCAACAGGGAGTCCCATGGCATTGTTGCTGCGACTAATTATGACCGTTCGACTTGAATCTTTTTGTTTAACAAAATTAAATTCGTTGATGAGCCTATCACGACTAAAATCGGGACATATGCCAAATACGTCGAGGAAGAACTCATTCTCTAACTGGTAGCTCTCAAGATTGGGTACTGTTTTATAACGGTCTATCACCTTGCCCATAAATGTTTTGAGCTGGGGATACCAGACATCTTTTGGCTGGCTTTCTGCCCATTTTGGCATATGGCATTCTGGCCATCGAGGTTGACGGAGTCCGATGGCTAAGCTTATGGTCGAGCCTGAATCAACTGCTTTCTTAAATTGCCAGTCTAGTTCTTCAAAGTTGTATTGTCCTGGTGTTTTTTCGATTTCATCCCAGTAACTTACCAAACGAAAATGTCGGATGCTTAGATCGTCGATCATTGCTTGCATGGTTTCTTGAGGTTCTAAACCAAAGTACTTTGCATAACGAGGTATAAATGTTGCGCCAAATTTAAACTCCTTTTGAGATTGGCTAGCAATGTACCATCGTGCAATACCGTACATTGAGCCAACAAGAAATAGTAGGATGCTTAGGATTATAATGCTTACTTTTTGCCATAGTTTTCGTTCAGCCCACCAAAATTTTGGTTTTTCAAAACGAATACGTCGCAATATTCGGCGGTAAAGACGCTCCTCTTTTTGCGCGTAGTGCATATTCAGAAGCTTTTTTTCTTTTGCGAGTTCGGATTTTGAGACTGATTTTGGGCGTTTTTTATGTTTCATTTGCTACTATCTATAGAGTTGTATGAGTAAACCACTAACATTATCAATTATTATACCAGTATATAACGAAGAGCATCGATTGCGTGCATGTTTAGATGCGATTAGTAACTTAGAGCTTACTCCAGATGAAACTATCGTGGTCGATAATAACTCAACCGATACCTCGGCAAAGATAGCCGAGTCGTATGATTTTGTAAAAGTGATACAAGAAAACAAGCAAGGATTAATATTTGCTCGTAACCGTGGTTTTAACAGTGCTAAGGGTGATATTTTGGCGCGAATAGATGCTGATAGTATTGTCCATGCTGATTGGTCGAAAGTATTGCTCGATAGCTTCGATGAGAGCCACTACGTTGGCGTAACAGGACCAAGCTACAGTCTGCTACTTCCACGTATCCGTAAGCCTATGACTACGCTATGGAGTAAGCTGTACTTTTTATGGACGCACATGTTCTACCGTGTACCCGTACTATGGGGGGCGAATATGGCCCTTAGACGTAGCGCATGGAATGAAATTAAGCATGAAGTATGTTTGAATGATAAAACTGTTCATGAAGATCAAGACATATCATTACTGCTTCAGGCTCATGGTGGTAGATTAAAATATAATGATCGTTTGCGATTTACGAGCTACAGTCAGGCCTACCACTATTTTCCAAAACTTATCCAATACACAATCATGAGGCACACTACTCGAAGACACCACCGCGATATGGGGACACTAGCAAAATTGCGTACTGACATTTCTCTACCGTTAAGCATTGGTTTTTATCTAATGGGATGGCCAATTATTTTTATTTTTTATTTTGCCAGCTTTTTGTCTTGGCCTATTGATGCGTACATGAAGGCTCGGGGTAAGCAAGAGGAGTGGCTTAGTTAGTAGATTAAAAAGGGGC
>CAYMTU010000058.1:0-5690 GCA_964393455.1 uncultured Candidatus Saccharibacteria bacterium | reverse complement strand
CTTCTTGGACATTTTGAATTCAAGCTTTCCGTTGCTCACTTACGCCGTATGGAATATACGGCTTGTTCCGCTACTCAAACTTTCTTCCAAACTGTCACAAGCCGAGTGACTGTAATGAGCATCATTAAAGCAATTACAATTTTCTTTAACATTCGCTATTTCCTCGTATTTTACGGTAGGCCTGAGCACCTGGACTTTGAACTTTTCCGTTCTGTGCCGTCCAAATCCGAAAATAGTTAAAGCGCGAGACTTATCAATACCGGATTATAATTCCGCTACTCGTTCTTTCATCCAAACTATCTCAAGCCAAGAGAGCGTGGCCACAAAGCGGTATATATTTATTAATGTAATTGACATAAAAGCATAAGCATGTTATATTGGTTTTATAGTTCGAAAAAATAAAAAGGAATACAAACAAATGAATCAATCACCAGAAATCGGATCACAGCAAGATTTTAATAAATTCGTAGGTAGCACTGCAGTAGGTGCAAATACCATTAATAACAACCCATCGGAGTTTGATGCAATGCACGCACGATTAAGCGCCGATGCAAGTAAAGCCCAAGAAACAGCAGAGCAAGAAAAAACTACCGCATACAAAGCGCTTGAGCGTTATGATAGTAACGCAGCGGCTCCCGAAGGTATCATGAATCCAGCAGCTACTATTCCTGAGTCTCCACAAGAACTTCAACCACCAGCACCGGTTGCAGAAAATGATACAAATCAGCTAGTGCAGCAGTAGTTAATAATCTGATGGTTGCTAAAAGACTCCCTGAAAGGGGAGTCTTTTATATGCATAAGAACATTGACAAATGTTGTATTTTTTGCTATAGTATCGTTGTTAGCTTACAAAATAAAAACAATCAATAAGGATAAGCTGATATAATTAACAAACGTTATGGCAAAAAGAAAAAGACAATCCAGAAAAAAGGTTCAACCAGTTGTAGAGAAGTCTCCATTTTGGCCTCTAGCTGGCGCAATTATTTTAATCGTTATTGCTCTGTTCATGCTGCTTGGAGGATTTGGTACCGGCGGTCCCTTACCGAAAGGAATTTTCGAAGCGACCTACTGGGCATTTGGCTGGGCGGCCTATCTAGTACCTTTTGCGCTGGTATACTTTGGGATTTTAAAATTTAATAGTGAAGATCATCAAATTCCACTTGGAAAATTAGTGAGTATGCTTGCAGGTTTAGTTTTAACCGCCAGTTGGCTGCATGTAGTATTCATGAGTTCAGATACCACTAGCACAGCAACCACGAGTAGCGGTGGGGCAATAGGTGAGCTTATTGGCGGAACTATTCTTAATGCTATCGATAAGATTCCTTCTGGCATTATGTTCTTCATCTTTGCAATGTTATCATTCTTTTTTGCATTTGGTATCTCGCCGCAAGTTATTTTAAAACTTGCTGATCCGTTTAGGAAAAATGAAGAGGATGGCATTGAAGCACTCAATCGAAATGCCACCGAAACTGCATTTACGATGAACGAAGGAGTTCCGGTCGTGCACCATGGCAACAACCCAAAGCCAGCTGCTCGACTCTCGTCTTTGAAAAATACCGCTCAAAAATTAGCTCCAGCAGAAGAACACAGCGCCTTGACAGTAGCCTCGGATCCAAATTGGCAGCTACCGTCAACCAGTTTATTAAGTCATAAGCAAGATAAAGCCGATGCTGGTGACGTGAGCGGTAACGCTCGTATCATTCAAGATACGTTTGATAATTTTAACATTGAAGTAGAGATGAACGGTGCAAACATTGGCCCAAGTGTTACGCAGTACACACTGAAGCCCCCAGCAGGCACTAAGCTGACTAAAATTACCGCACTCGAAAACAACATCGCACTCGATTTGGCAGCTACATCCATCCGTATAGAAGCACCAATTCCTGGAAAGAAGCTCGTGGGTATAGAAGTGCCGAATATTAAATCGGCTACCGTACGCATGAGTGGAATGTTGGAGTCTAAAGAATGGAAGTCAGCCGACAATAGCTCGTTGTCTTTTGCAATTGGGCGAGATATCACGGGACATCCCGTTATCGCCGATCTAGACAAGATGCCTCACTTACTCGTTGCCGGACAAACTGGTTCTGGTAAGAGTGTCATGATAAATACAATTCTTACGAGCTTGCTCTATCGAAATAGTCCAGCAGATCTCAAGTTAATTCTTGTCGATCCAAAGCAAGTAGAGCTAAAACCATACGATGACATTCCGCATCTTCTAACACCAGTCATTACCGAGCCAGAGAAATGCATTAGTGCTCTAAAATGGACTGTTGCCGAAATGGAGCGACGGTATAAAGCGCTCAGTGAAGTTAGAAAACGAAATATTACCGAGTATAACGCCCTTAAAAAAGAAGAGGGTATGCCATATATTGTCGTAGTTATCGATGAGCTTGCTGATCTCATGATGATGGCAGCACGAGATGTAGAAGCGCTCATTGTCCGAATTGCTCAGAAGGCTCGAGCAGTTGGAATCCACCTCGTACTGGCTACGCAGCGTCCGAGTGTCGATGTAATTACCGGGCTTATTAAAGCTAACGTCCCGGCTCGTATTGCTTTTACGACTGCTAGCCAAGTAGATTCTCGAACGATTATCGACCAAATGGGAGCAGAGAAGTTGCTAGGAAAAGGTGACATGCTACTACTGACTGCTAGTATGCCTAAACCACAGCGTATACAGGGTGCTTTTATCGACGAAAGTGAAACTGGTAAGGTTACTGACTTTATTCGCGAACAGAGACCTCCGCAATACGACCATGAGGTTGTAAGCCAACCTGTACAACTAAACGGTAGGGGCGGAATTGTCGCAGACGTAGAGGTCGAAGATGGACCTGAGTTCAAACGAGCCGTAGAGGTAGTTATCGAGGCAGGTAAGGCAAGTACTAGTTTGCTACAGCGAAGGCTTCGAATTGGTTACGGAAAGGCTGCTCGTATCATGGAGAGTATGGAAGAGCAGGGAATCATAGGTCCTGCTGATGGTTCACGCCCTCGTGAAGTACTGGTACATAGCATAAGTGATGTTTTTGGCGGTGGATCGGCAGAAGAAATCAGTGACGATTTTTCTGAAGAAGACGAAGTCTAACGTTATTTAAATAAATCATAATATTGACAAAGCATAAAAACTTTGCTATAGTATTTTGTATGAGTATAGATAACAACCCAAACAAAAAAAACAAAAGTAGAGAGAATATAGTTAACCGACGAGCACGAGCTATTGGTGCAACGTTATTGCTAGCAGGTGGTGCTGCAACGGGGATACTGCTTGCTAACAATGCTAAAGATGCCTCACCAGTTCAGCCCCAAAGCACCCCCACTGAAGCGCCTGCTTCAACGAGTGAAGCTATTACAAATGAAGTGAATCTTAATGAACTATTTGACAGTAAAGCTGGAGCGTTCATAAATGCTCTCGATGCAGATACTTCAGGCAATGTTCAAAAAACACAGCTTGTTCCAAATGGGAACTACCAAGGTGGATTTGTGCAATTTAGTTATATTGTAGAGCGAGATGGTATGACTGCGAGCGTCAACGTTATTACTATGGCTGGTCCAGATCAAGACAAGCCTGACCTAGATTCACTAGCTGATTTTAGCGCAAAGCTTTCAATTCCTGGCGCAGTACCACCAACCGACACCAACCCTCTTGGCAATGCCGATATGTACAGTGTTAGCTATGCTACTGGAGAGGGTCCAGCAGTCTTATCAGGTGAAGCAGACGGTGTACAATTTAAGATTAATCAACCAAGTGTAGATATAAACGATCCTAGCATGTCAGCACAACTCGATGACGCTTGGAAAGCGCTTGATAGTATTCAGGGCTTTGCCACTCAATTAACTGAATAATTAAGTATTAATGGTTCAGTGGGAACCCCTAAAGACTAGGGGTTCTTTTAATTATGTGTAAGAAATGGTAAAATATGTTCACTATTAACTTTCAACTCGTATCCTCTAGTGAGTACGGGTTGTCCTAAGGAAGCAATTCCATAGGTAACCAAGAGTAAGTTATGTAATTTGGTTAGATGTGTCTCTGATTATGTTAGAGGTACTTCTATCGGTCATATAATTTACAGGAAGGAAAAACATGAATCAGTACGAAATTGCTGTTTTGTATCATCCAGATCTAGAACTAGATATGGAAAAAGCTACCAAGAAAGTAGAGAAAATCTTTACCGATAACGGTGGTAAGGTTGTAAATGCTGACAATTGGGGTAAGCGCAAGCTCGCCTATACGATTGCCAAGCAAGAACACGCCGTATATGTGATCTATACAGTAGAAATGCCAGGAACTGGCGTTGCAAAAACTGAATCTTCACTCAATATTACTGATGAAGTAATTCGATTTTTGATCACTCGTCCAGATCTCAAAGCGATCGCCAAAGCCGAAGCCGCCAAAGCCGAAAAAGCTAAAAAAGCAGCTGAGCGCGGTGATCGAGCAGACGATGACGAAAAAGACGAAGACGAGTAGGGAAAAGAGCAGCCCGAGACGCGGATTTACTCCGCGCCCGGCGCGATGAGAAAAACCGCAGGTTTGTCTCATTAGGGCGAAGACGAATAGTCAAACAGCTTGACTCGTCGCATAGTTCGAAGTAGGGTAAGAATACAATTAATTAAAGGACATAGTTCCTATAAGGAGAACGCCATATGGCACGATCATTTAATCAAGTAATCTTAATGGGGAATCTAACTCGAGACCCAGAAGTACGACAAATACCAAGTGGTCAAAGCGTTTGCACATTTAGTCTCGCACTAAATCGTAGCTACAAAGGAGCTGATGGTAATTGGCAAGAAGCAGTCGACTATATCGATGTCGTAGCCTGGGGGCCACTAGGAGAACGTGTGGCTCAGTATGTAACCAAGGGACGACCTGTGCTCGTCAATGGGCGTTTGCAGAGCCGTTCATGGGAAACAGACGGCCAAAAACGAAGCAAGGTAGAAGTTAACGCTCAAGATGTAACATTCTTGGGTGGCCGAGGTGAAAATAGCGAAGGTGGCGGCGGTGGTTACACTCCACCTGCGAGCAGCTCTGGTGTGTCGAAGAAATCGAGCTCCAAGAAGAGCGATGAAGTTGCGATAGAGGATATAGGCGATGAGCCAATAAACCTCGAAGATATACCCTTCTAGATAGTACTTTTACACTCGGCACATTACTGTGTTAGCTAGCCGATAAAGCTCGTTCGTCGTACTAATAAGTACGATTCACTCGCTTTTCGTTGCTTCCTTGTACTGTATCCAAGTGAAAAAAGTACAAAACGGTAACGGATTGGCACCTCGTCCATTTGTGAACCTACTATGAAGATAGTAAAGAAATTAACAATTTAATTAAGTAAGGAAAAGCGGGAAAGAAAAGAGTAATTTACTCATTACCCAGTAGGAATTAAACATGGCAAAGATATTTAAACACCGAACAGATGTAGCTTTCTTTGATTACAAAGACTACAAGACATTACAGCGATACGTTAACATGTATGGCCAGATTGAGACTCGCAAAAAGACAGGACTTACCGAAAGTCAGCAACGACGACTTGCAGTTGCTATTAAGCGAGCAAGGCATCTAGCTCTCATGCCCTTCGTAGCGAACAACTAATCATGAACACAGGCCAGTAATCATGCCAACAAGCAGAGCATGTTGCACCGATTACTTCTTGGTGTCTAGCACATTTAATTTTATCAGTACTCACTTACCGTACTTAAGTACG
>CAYMTU010000057.1:0-6595 GCA_964393455.1 uncultured Candidatus Saccharibacteria bacterium | reverse complement strand
TAAAGGTGAGGTAGCCTAACATGTTAATGCCAAAACGAACTAAATTCAGAAAGGTGCGCAAAGGCCGAATTACTGGTGTTGCTACAAGCGGCAACTACATAGCATTCGGAGACTACGCACTGCAGAGCCTTGGAAGCGAGAGAATTACTTCACGACAAATTGAAGCTGCTCGACAAGCAATGACACGCTACATAAAGCGAGGTGGTAAAATTTGGATCCGCATCTTCCCACACACTCCTGTTACTCGAAAACCACAGGACGTAAAAATGGGTAGCGGAAAAGGAAATCCTGAATTCTTTGTAGCTAAAGTACGTCCAGGAACAATCCTGTTCGAAATGCAGGGCGTTAATGAAGAAATTGCTCGTGAAGCAATGCGACTTGCAAGTCATAAATTACCTATCAAGACCAAATTCCTGGTCAAGGATGAGGCATAAATCATGAAAATTATAGATATCCGTAAATATTCAACCGCTGAACTGGCAACAGAAAGCACTAAACTTCGCGAAGAAATCGCCGAACTACGTCGCCGTGTACACATGGGTGAACTGCAGAACGTTCGATTAATTCGTGTAAAGCGTAAAGATCTAGCTCGTATGCTAACCGTATTGGGTGAGCAGCTATCAAAGGAGAATGCATAATGGCTAAAACCCTCACAGGTGTGGTAGTTTCAGACAAGACCAACAAGACAATAGTTGTGTCTGTACAAACACACAAAAATCATCCAATTTATCGAAAGTCTTACGTTACCAGTAAACGTTTTATGGCTCACGACGAAAAGAACGAAGCCAAGCAAGGTGATACTGTTATTATCAGTGAAACTCGTCCTCTAAGTGCCCGAAAGCGTCATACGCTTGATAAAATCGTTAACCGCGCTACTATTAGTCAAGACCAGACCGTTGAAGCAATCACCGCAGAACCTGTCATAGAGAAAAAAGATTCTGACAAGGAGAAGGCGGAATGATACAGCAAGAATCACGATTAAACGTTTGTGATAATAGTGGCGCAAAGGAAATTCTTTGCATCCGTGTTCTTGGCGGAACTCGTCGACGTTACGCACGCATTGGTGATGTCATCGTTGCTACCGTTAAACAAGCGAACCCCCAGGGAAATGTTAAAAAGAAATCAGTCGTTCGCGCAGTTGTTGTTCGAACAAAATATGTCATCAAAAGAAAAGACGGGTCAACAATCCGTTTTGACGATAATGCTGCCGTTATCATAGGTGATGACAAATTACCAAAAGCAACTCGTATCTTTGGTCCTGTACCCCGTGAACTACGCGACCTTGGATACGCTAAAATTATTTCCCTCGCACCGGAGGTCCTATAATGACAAATTTTAAATCAACCACAAAGACCGTGTATAAAATCAGACTCAAAAAAGATGATGTAGTTATCGTTCGATCCGGAAAATATAAAGGTCAAACCGGTAAAGTACTCGCTACTCACCCAACCCTTAACAAAGTTACCGTTGAAGGTATAAACATTGTAAAAAAACACCAGAAGCCTAACAAGCAATACCCGCAGGGTGGAATTATACCGATCACAAAACCAATTGATGCTTCAAAAGTTGGCATTGTTGATCCGACTACCAAAAAAGCAAGCCGCATCGGTTATACCATTAGTAAAGACGGAAAAAAGACTCGAGTATTCAAATCGAGTGGAAAGGAGATCAAGTAATGGCTACTAAAGCAGCAACTAAACCCAACAAGCAATACGTAGCTCGTCTTAAAGATCTCTACAACACGAAAGTAGCTGCTGAACTTCAAAAAGAGCTTGGTCTTTCAAATCAAATGCTCGTCCCTCGACTTGAAAAAATAGTAGTCAATGTCGGGCTTGGTCGCGCAAAAGATGACAAAAAGATTCTTGAAACAGCTTCTAATACACTCCGAAAAATAACTGGTCAAGAACCAATCGATACTGTTGCTAAAAACTCAATTGCCGGATTTAAGCTTCGCGAAGGGAATAAGATCGGTATTAAAGTAACGCTACGTGGTAACAAAATGTATGAATTTGCTGATCGTGTCATCAACATCGTTTTACCTCGTCTCCGTGACTTTCACGGCGTAAAAGCAAGTGCTTTCGACAAATCAGGAAATTACAGCATAGGTTTTGTTGATCAATCGGTTTTCCCCGAACTTACTTTTGAAGAGACTACAACCGCTCATGGACTACAAGTTGTATTTGTTGTAAAAGCAACTGACGCAACCGCATCCAAAGCACTGCTAACTAAATTTGGCATGCCATTCGAAAAGAAAAAGGAGAGCAAATAACATGGCACGAAAATCTAATATTGCACGCGATCTAAAGCGCCAAAAGATGATTAAGAAGTATGAGTCAAAACGTGCTGAGCTTAAGAAAATGGGCGATCTTGAAGGATTGCATTTACTGCCACGAAATTCATCGCCAACACGTTGGAAGAACCGTTGTATTGAAACAGGCCGTCCGCGAAGCTACATGCGTACCTTTGGTTTGTCTCGACTTTCATTCCGTGAACACGCATCCAAGGGTGAAATCCCAGGTGTAACGAAAGCTAGCTGGTAAAGGAGTACTATGTCTACAACATCTACAGATCCAATCGCAGACATGCTTTCACGAATTCGTAATGCTATAGCAGTACGAAAAACTGAAGTACTGCTACCACACTCTAACGTTAAAGAGTCGGTAGCTAGTCTGCTAAAGAAGAATAATTTTATCGATAAAGTAACGGTTAGTGATGCCAGTATTGGTAAGACACTGCACGTTTCTATTAACAGCGAAGATAGCAATGCCCGAATTACTGAGATTAAACGTCTCAGCACTCCAGGACGTCGTTACTACGTTGCAGCAAAAGACATCCCCGTCGTGAAAAGTGGTCGTGGCAGTGTAATCATCTCTACCTCTAAGGGTATGATGACTGGCAAAGAAGCCAAGGCTGCCGGCATCGGTGGCGAATTAATATGTAAGGTATACTAAAATGAGTCGCGTAGGTAAATCACCAATCACAGTTCCATCAGGAGTATCAGTAACAATTGCAGATGATGCTATCACTGTTTCCGGCTCAAAGGGTACACTTAGTCAATTCACTATGGACAACATTACAGTTGCTCAAGAGGGTGAACAAATCATCGTAACTCGAGCCAACGATGAACCAAAAATCCGTGCAAAACATGGTCTTATGAGAGCGCTAATCAACAATATGGTTGAAGGTGTTAGCAAAGGTTTTAGTAAACAACTTGAAATCAACGGTGTAGGCTATAGAGTCGCAGCTCAAGGTCAAAACCTAAAGCTTAACCTTGGTTTTTCTCATGACGTAATTTACACGCTACCACAAGGAATTACAGCAACTATAGAAGGTACGGTTATTACTATCAGTGGTATCAGCCGTCAGCAAGTTGGACAGGTAGCCGCAGAAATCCGTGCCCTCAAGAAACCAGAACCATACAAAGGTAAGGGCATTAAATACGTCGGTGAACGAATTATTCGTAAATCAGGTAAGTCAGGCAAGGATAAATAAAATGAGCCGATTAACTCACAAATTACACAACCTAAGACAAAGAAAAGCTCGTGTCCGCTCAACGGTTATTGGCACGTCAGAACGACCACGTCTTTCTGTATTTATTAGTAATCGACATATTACTGCTCAGGTAATTGATGATTCTATACACAAAACCCTTGTTCATGTCAGTACTAACGGAAAATCATACACCGGAACGATGACCGAAAAAGCTGAAGCGATTGGTGTAGAAATAGCCAAGAAAGCAAAAACTGCCAAAATTAGTAAAGTCGTATTCGACCGAGGCGGAAAGCTATACCACGGACGAGTGCAGGCACTAGCTGATGCGGCACGTAAGAATGGACTGGAGTTCTAATATGCAAAATACTCAAAAATCAGGGCGACCCGGCAAAGATCAAACTCCTGAGGAGAAACAGTTCGACGAACGGATCCTAAATATTGATCGTGTTGCGCGCGTTGTAAAAGGTGGACGACGTTTTCGATTCCGAGCGCTTGCTGTTGCTGGAGATCGAAAGGATAAAGTTGGGATCGGTTCTGCAAAAGGTGCCGATGTAACTACTGCTGTCGCAAAAGCAATGGAAGTTGCTAAAAAGAATATGGTCACAATTCACCTATACAAAGATACCCTTCCTCACGATGTTACCGCAAAAGTTGGTGGCGCCAATATTCTTATCATGCCTGCCAGCCCCGGTACCGGTTTGATAGCTGGTGGTGTTGTTCGAACAATTCTTGAAGTAGCTGGTGTCCGTAATGCACTCAGTAAATCACTCGGATCTTCGAATAAAACTAACACAGCGTACGCCACATTAGAAGCACTTCAGAGTCTCGTACCAGCAAAGAAATGGGTTACTACTCAAAATAATGCTAAAACCGATGCGAAGAAAAGTGCCACAAAAAAAGTTACGTCAAAAACTGTAGGAGTTAAATAATGAACTATAGCCAATTAAACGTATCTTCTAAAAAATCTCCGAAACGAGTTGGACGTGGTATCGCTGCAGGTCAGGGAAAAACAGCAGGACGTGGAACAAAGGGACAAAAAGCACGAGCTGGTTTTAGCCAACGACCAGGATTTGAAGGTGGACAAACGCCGCTTGCTCAACGTTTTCCTAAACTTCGTGGTTTTACTTCACACAAAACGCCGGCTGAAAATGTCTATACAGGCAGCCTAGATAGTCTTGGCGTCAAGATAGATAATCAAATCCTAGCTACGGCAGGTTTAATCTCAAGTCCTTACACCCGTGTCAAAATTGTAGTAAAGGGCGAGATTTCTAAAAAACACACCGTTTCATTGCAATCAGCCAGCAAAAGCGCAATTACCCAAATAGAAAAAGCAGGTGGGACATTTACAAGTGTTGAACAAGTAAAACGACCAAAAACTTCTAAAAAATCGTCCGACAAAGACCTTTAATAAAAAACACATCATAATTGACTCGCAGGGCGGTATATCAGCTGATATACTAAGGTGCATTAGCGACGGAAGGTATAAATATTCATGAGTTGGAAAGTAATCTGGGGATCATTAAAGAATGCTGATATGCGAAAACGAATTCTCGCAGTACTTGGCATGCTTTTAGTATTCCGTATTTACGCGCATATTCCTGTTCCATTGAGCGACCCCCAGACACTTAAACAGATCCTAGAAAATGTTTTTAGTTCGAAAGACTCTCCTCAGCTCTTTAGTTTCATAAACGTACTCTCGGGCGGTGCGCTCGCTAACTTTTCCATTATGCTCGTAGGTCTTGGTGCCTACATTAATGCCTCTATTATTATGCAGCTCCTTACCAAGGCAATTCCTCAACTGGAAGCACTCAATAAAGAGGGTGAGTTTGGACGAAAAAAGATTAACCAATACACCCGTATACTCTCGTTACCTCTTGCGATAATGCAATCAATTGGTGCTATCTACCTTGTCAGACAATCAGCTGCGAGCATTGGTGGGCTAGGTGATATTACCGCCAATACTTCTTTTATGCAGTGGGTACTCATGGTTTCAGCACTTACGGGTGGTGCAATGATACTAATGTGGTTAGGCGAGATGATTACTGAGCAAAGTATCGGAAACGGTATATCGCTTATCATTACCGTTGGTATAGTCAGCACACTGCCCGCAACCGCCGTAAGTCTGTTTAATAGTATCGTCGATAAAAACGATAAATGGAATATTTTTGGCAAAGAACTCCCTATTAATAAAGCGGGGCTCATATACTCGATAATCATACTCGTGGTGGTTTTAATTGTGACGGTACTAGTAGTAAAGCTTAATGAAGCTGCACGAAAAATAACCGTTAACTACGCTAAACGAATACAGGGAAATCGTACCTATGGCGGCGTAACCACTATCTTGCCAGTTAAATTAATTACTGCTGGCGTGGTTCCGATTATCTTCGCCGTAGCTTTCCTCAGCGTTCCGAGCTTTATTGGACAGCTAATGAGCGGGTCAAGTAGTGCAAGACTCCAAGAAATCGGTGCTCGTTTAGTTACGCTATTTCAAAACCCAACTGCACAGACGTTTCAGCAGCCTGGCTGGGAGCCATACCTTTACCCAGCGGTCTACTTTTTCTTGGTAGTTGTATTCACGTTCTTCTATACCAGCATTGCTTTCAATGCCACTGAAATTGCTGAAAATCTCAACAAGCAGGGTGGTTTTATTGAAGGAGTTCGTGCTGGTAACCAAACAGAAAAATACTTATCGCGAGTTGTTAATCGACTAACATTGTTTGGAGCATTTGCACTTGGTTTGCTTGCACTACTACCAATAATTGGACAGATGTATATTGAATCAAATATATCTCTTGGTGGAACGAGTATCTTGATTCTTGTGTCAGTAGCCCTGGAAACTTTGCGTCAAATAGAATCTCGTGCCTTAATGGTAACCTACGATCAGTACCAACAACCTGACTTTTTCTACGATAGTAGTACGCCACTAGACGCCGCAACTGGCGGTCGTCGGCTGAGGTTTATCCCGCGACGAAATAAGCAAGATAAAAAAACTAAGTAAGTGCCTCGTAATATCGTTGCATAGAACATCGCCATCTGTTATAATTAACTCTTAGTTATATTTATGTCAGCAAACAAGGAAGTCATCGAACTAACGGGAACTATT
>CAYMTU010000056.1:0-6676 GCA_964393455.1 uncultured Candidatus Saccharibacteria bacterium | reverse complement strand
CATAACTTTCTAAGGGAAGCCTTAGTAAAAGGAGAAATAAGTATGAGTAATCCAGATATAAACGACCCAGGAATGGGCAATACAGTAGCTCCTCAGGAGCAAGTTCAAGATCATGAAAATCAGTCATTTTGGACCAAAGGACGACGAGCTGTTGCTGGTGGTATGCTTGCCGCAGTAGTCCTAACAGGTGTAACACTTAATTCTTGTTCATCAGATGAAGAAGGCGGAACACCAACGACTTCAGTTGAAGCTGAACAAATGTGTGACAATCTAATAGATTCAAACGCTGCTTCAGATGGAAGTAAATATAATACTCCTGAAGCTTTCTTTCCTAAGACTGGAAAACTAGAAAAGGCTGATCAAGTACGACCTTACATTCAATCATTATTTAACGAAAACGGACCACTAGCTGGTAACGGCGATTACACTTCATTGGCTGCAATTATGTCAACAGTGGTAATTCCTGCTCATGATGGTGCTGTTACAGACCTATCTTTCAATTACGTCGGCGCATTCAATGCTAAAATCGCTGCATATCAGGCAGAAAATGGCAATAAAGTTGCGGTGAATGACTGTAAGCAAGCTTGGGAAGCATTAAATCAAGTTGCTGGTTACAACGATAACTGGGCACAAAAAGGCGAGCAAGTTACTGAGTTTCAAGCTGTACGCGATGTAGATAATCCTGATGAAAGCAAACGGAACGATATCATCGGAATGACAACTGCAAAGGGTGCTACCAATAGTACACTTCGTGGAGTCGAATTCAAACTTCGCAGCACTTCAAAAGAAATCGACGGTAAAAAGATGGATGGCTTCCAAGAGATCCTACTTTCTACTAACGAAGACGGTGAATTAGATGGACGAATCTTCGTTCGTGGATTCACGACTGGTGACGTAAGCCTCGATCCAAATGGCGAACCACAAGTTTCTATTGACGAAAATGGTGACCGAACAGAAGTACGAATGCTTCCTGACGGAACTGTAGAAGTCAAGACTATCGATAAAGACACTGGTGAAACCACAGTAGTAAACGGTCCTGCACCGGGTAACGCAAATACTGGCGGATCAGCAGGTCCTAACGGAACTAACCCTGAAGCAGGTCCTGGCGGCGTTACTGAATCACCAGCAAATGGTGGAACTACTCCTGGTACAACTCCAGGAACTACTCCTGGTACAACTCCTGGAACTACTCCTGGAACTACACCAGGCACAACCAATCCTCCAGTAACTCAACCTCCAGTGACACAGCCTCCTGTAACTCAGCCACCTGTGACACAACCTCCTCAGACTACAACGACTCGTCCCCCTCAGACTACAACTACAACACGACCACCTCAGACAACTACAACACAACCTAAAGGACCGGAAGTAACAATTCCTGGTGCACCTAACTAAGCGAAGAAAGAATTAAGGAGATATAATCATGAACTTACTAAATAAATTAATCAAAGGATCTGTCGCAATGATAGTTACTTTGGTTGCACTAGCAGTAATTGCTAGTCCGCTCGTGAGTGCAATACCATATACGGGTGACAGCACTCCACCTGCACCAAGTCCTGCTTTCAACGTGTACACAGGTGTACCATCTGAAGGTAATGAAGCTGACTTTTTCCGAGGAAAAGTTGAAGGTGATACAAATGCATCAGTTAACGACGTAAAAAGTACCTGTGAAACAGGTAAGCGATTTACGCTTCGTGTATACGTACACAACGGTGCTTCAGTAGATCTAAATAACGGCGGAAACGGTCCAAGTGTTGCGAAAAACACCAAAGTAAAAGTAGATCTTAAGAATGCAGCTGCAAAGTCAGCATTCGCACCTGAAGCATCTATCAGTGCTTCAAATGCAGCTACGGTAAATGATGGCATGACTATCACTTGTACTGATGGCAAAACAGTAAACCTTAACTATGTAGCTGGAACTGCTAAGCAGTTCACTCGAACTGGTTCAAAAGCATTAAGTGACTCTATTGTTACTACTGGCGCACCAGTTGGAACAGATTCTCCTGATGGAAACGTTTGGGGATGCTGGGAACAGCGTGTATACGTTACTTTGACTGTTGAAGTTAAAGAACAGCCAAAACCAATCGTTGGTGATGGTGTCTGTAAGGTAAACGACGTAGTCGTACTTAACCAAGACAAGCGAAATGTTCGTGCAACGGTTAACGGTGCAACAACTGGTCAAGGTGCTTCAATTGTAGGTTACGAAATCAACTGGGGCGACGGTAGTGCAGTAAGCAACAAGCAAACTGACACACATACCTATGCTAAAGACGGTACTTACAAAATAGTTGGACGTGTGCAAGTTAAGCTTGCTGACGGTTCAACTAAATGGGTGACAAGTACTGAGTGTACTCGAACTGTGAAGTTCGAAGCTGGTAAACCACCAGTAGTACCTCCAGTAACTCCTCCAACAACCGTTACGACTCTACCTGATACAGGTGCAGGAAATCTATTCGGAATCTTTGCTGGCGTGAGCGCAGCAAGTGCAGGTGCTTACCAAGTTGTCTTACGACGACGTGCAGCACGTATCTAATAGATACAGATATATGTCCTAGCTGTGACGGCAAAAAGCTCCGGGTAACCGGAGCTTTTTAATATTAAAACTTACATTAGCAAAAAATGAATGTTTGTGCTATTGTTTATTTATAACTATTGTAATCGTGACTGACCGCTTTAGATTTCTTACATAAAAACTCCAGATAGTACCTCTGGAGTTTTTATTTATAGATTTTGGTTTGCAGTAGCTGATCTTCGTTACCAATCGAAATGGCGATGAAGTTGCCTTGGTTATCTATAATGTAGCTTTGACCACTACGACTGGCTTGAATGAAAGGTTTATTGTTGGATACTGCTTGAAATCGTGCCATATTTTTCGCGTATGCATGGTAGACACTATCGGGTAGTAAGAAAGACAGGGATGCACTGTTGGTTAATATATCTGCACCATCATCAGATAGTCGTTGGTATGCACTTAGGGCACCAACCCCGCTACAAGCGATTGCTCCAATCTTTACATTATCCGCTGCTGCGTAATTTTGTTCGGGGTTTTTGCCTTTCGTTAATTTTTGAAGGTTGTTAAAATCGTCCAATATTTTATTCTTTCCTATAATGCGAAAACTAGACTGCAGAATATAGGGCATATACTCGCCAGTAGGGATAAGGAATGTTTTATCTTGCCTATATACGACGTTTCCTTGTTTGTTTATCACGATAACTTGGTTCGTGCCGTTAGGCGATGCACCGTTTTCTTGTGATGTTATAAGCACCCCGTCTTTAGACAATCTGCCGAGTAGTTTTTTATAGTCTTTACTTTGCAAGAAATCTGAATATTCTGGCAGTACAATGATGTCCGTATCTTTCGATGGCCAGTAGTACCTATCAACTTCAGCAAAATTCTTTTTATCTTTGAAATGGATTGCAGCAACTTGTAACGATTGAGTGTTGCTTACTTCGCCAGATCTCCAACAAAGTAGCGTTAGAGTCGTAATAGCTAGGAGTATTGATAGTGGAATCAAAATTTTACGTTTAACAATAATCAAATACAGGCCAATATTTATGAGAACTACCAAGAATGTTAAACCAAAAAATCCAAGTAATCGTGAGCTATACACGAGCCATGTTCCTGATGCGGGCACTGCCAGTGAACCCCAGTTGAAATTAGGGCTTACGTTTCCATGCGGACCGTATGCGCCAAATGCAAAAATGTATGAACGTAGTAATTCAGCCAATGGAAATAAAAACGGAAGTGCTATAAGTTGCCTGTTAAAACTTTTAATTTTATATAAAAAAAACCCAATAGGCACGTACGCCAAAGCGCAGATAAAAGATGCTAGCAACCAAGAAAGCAGTCTAGAAAAAACGCCAAACCAACCATTAAGTTCAATGGTCCAGTTCTCGGGTGCTACCTGAAAAAGAAATATATTTGCAAACCCACAAAGAATTACACCACCAAAGTAGAAATCTTTGAGCACTTGTCTTAGTTTCATTTTTTGCATGTGGGGTATGTACGATATAAGCGGGATTACTGCAAAAAATATCAACCATTCACCACCCAACCAGAGCATAGAAATTCCAAGAAGATAAAACGATATATATAAACGCAGTCGTATATAGTGTTTATGAAAATATGTTACAGCGTGCTTGATTGATTGAGTTTGTTTTTTCATAGTTTTACAGACTCTAGCATGATACCATTCTAGAGTTTTTTTGTGACCAGGGTATTTCAAATTTACATCTGTTATGGTATAGTATTTTGGTCTGTTTATAGTAAATATATTAGATACACTTCGACGAGGTCCCTATATGCTACACATAGGGAACACAAATTTCTCGGATATAGGTTAATATGTAAACACATTAACCTACACCACTCGAAATTCGGTCCCATCGTCTAATGGTTAGGACACCAGGTTTTCATCCTGGCAATAGGAGTTCGATCCTCCTTGGGATCACCATAAGAGATTTTTCCATGTGTGCGAGCGTAAAAATTGGATTCACCCCTGTAAAATGGGGTGTTTTTGTGTTTCCATAATCTAAATCTGCATAGGTAGGTAATTGATTGAACAAGGCACCGAATAACTGGGCTTGTCGGTGCGGATTTTGTTGATGTAAAAGTAGTGAGTCCAGGTTTTCCAGGAAGTAACGTACTCGTGCCAGCACACGCTCTATATTAATTGGTTTTTTTGCTTTCATCCGGCTTTTCTCCTTTTCTAACTTATTAATCTGCTGGTGTATCTGCTCAATCTCGTTTTCTAGGTACGCAATGGCCGTGGGGTTAGATAACAGCATGATCTTGCTTAGAGTTGCCCCGGCTTCACCTTTAAGGCTCTGGATGCGCTTTTCGATTACTCGTTCGTTGTCTCCAGATAAACCCTGTCGCCGATTGAATTCCTGACGTACAACTTCTATAAGGAGATCAACCTGATCTTGGTTAACTTTGACTCTGCTAATAAACTCAGTAATTTTCTCATCCATATCGTTTTTAGAGACACGGAAGTAGTGCCCCTTATTGCTGCAATGGTAGGCAGGATAGCGTTTACCATTCCTGCCACGACTAGAACTACCCAAGAGCGAGCCAGAGCACTCAGGACATAGTACAAACTTCTTATAAGGGAACATCGGATTGTTTATATTCTTTTCAACTAAATGTTTTTTGGGTGCTTGTCGTTGGATTTCATACTCACCATCGGTTTCATTAAAGGCTATGTATTTCTTACCCCGATTTGCTCTGTTAAATAAATCAATGGTTATTAGGCCCTCAAAAGCACACTTTATTGGTTGGTAGTTCGTCCATTTTTCAACATTAATACCGGCATAAATAGTGTTAGCGATGATCTTTTGCATCCGTTTGACCGTCAGCGGTTTACCACCTTTCTTGGCCATGACTTTGCTGAGATCATCTTTATTGCGGATGTAATGTACGCGGGTCTGATAGCCTGCATTGTTAAGTTTCTCAACAATTTCCGGGTCACTTAACAGCCCTTCAGCTCGCAGCTCAAATATCTGGCGTATAAATACAGCTTCTTCCTTACGTGGTTTTAAAATGGTGCGTTTACCTTGATTCGTATCGACTTTCTCGCTCTGGTAGCCAAAAGGTGGTTGGCGCATCCAGTAACCATTTTGGGTGTAGCGGATTTCGGCACCAATCATACGGCTCATAATATCACGCAGTTCATCCTTAGATCGTTCAGCCTCCAGAATCTCAGATTTCTTACTCGGGCTATACACGCTCCACTTATATTTAAAGCCTAGGTGATCGAGCGTGTTGACCTGTTGAGAACTAATAACACCATAAATATCAATAAGCTGAACGCTACTGGATTCAAGCTGAGACTTGAGCATGTCATAGCTCAGCGACCCGCCACGGGTAAACCTATCGATTGACTTAATAATAAACAGGTCAACATTGTTCTTTGGGTTGGTGCAGTAATCCACGGCTTCCTGCATCGGCTGCTGTTCTTTACTGGCTGATTCCATAAATACAAAGAACTTTTTAATAGCAATGCCTTTATTCTCGGCAAAGCGCTCTATTTGCTCTTTTTGGGCTTCAGGTGAGTCACCCTCAGTACCTTGTTTGGTCGTCGATACCCGAATGGCAGCAACGGCATTTTTGCCTACAAGGTCTGGTTGCATGGTCTTGCTTTCCTGCCATTTATTTCTTCATCAATGATTTCTAGTAGCAGGGCAGCAATATATTCAAGCCGCTCTTTTTCATCTGCTTGAACTATTTTTGGCAGTTTAGAAATGTTTTTTGATCCGGTAGGTCTGCTCATTTTTACCCTCATTAGCTTACCTTATAGGGATAATTATAGTACACTAATAGGGATAGTTTCAAGCATCTATTGTTGTAATTTATTCTAATTCCGAAATTAGAAATTTATGCTATAATTGTATCTGTAAAACTCTATAATTTTACTTTTCTCTTTTATACTATCGTATACATTATGCTAAGAAAACTGAACGACAAACAACAAGACACGCTCATAGCTATTCTTCGCTTTCGTTATGTTACTGCAGATAATCTTGCGTTACACAGAAACATTACTCATAATTCGGCCTATAGTGCATTAGAGATACTACATAAAGCTGGTTATCTCGGAAAAATCTATGATAAGAGCTATAGACTAATGAATAAGTCAGCACGTTATTACTTGACTAGGCAAGCGGTGGATCACTT
>CAYMTU010000055.1:4581-6776 GCA_964393455.1 uncultured Candidatus Saccharibacteria bacterium | reverse complement strand
ACTATCAGTACGAAGAGAGAGTACAGGACTTTTCAAACAAAAAATAGCCATGAAGCTTGCAAGACTCTGGCTTTGCCAGAGTCTTGCAAGCTGATGCAGGACGTATGATCTAGTAGTGGAGGAACTGCTGCCACTTAGCTTTCTTGATCTTCTTAACTTCCACTCTGAAGTCTCCTTTATCTATTGTTTTTATTTTGATCCTCATATTCTATCCCCCACACTTACACATCAAAAAAAGTCTCTAAAATTTTTGATGCAATTTTTAATATTTTTGTTTTCTTATGTGGCTATAATTTGCGTTACAAATATAAAGCTCTCTAAAGAATATTCGCATTTTACATAAGCGGTTTATTTTTGTCAAACATGTATTTTAGATTGCTGCATTCGTGTTATACTAAGCGTAACCAATATAAAAAGGAAATAAAAATGGCAAAAACAACAAAAAAATCAGCTAAATCAAAAAAATCTATCGCGCAGTCTGATAACGGTTCTCTGTTCTCTGCGTCGGCAATTCTTTTTGCTGGTGCCTGCATAGTCCTTCTTGGAGCAATGCAAGATATGGATAGCTTAAAGCTCATCATGGTAGGTTTTGGTGCGGCACTATTAGTCGTTGGCGGCTCATTAATCGGCGTTGCAACCAAGACTACTAAAAGATAAACACATTTGGTTAATTAATACAGGAATTCACTTAATTATTAGGTATGCATAACGATCTTTTTACCGAAATTAGTTTAGTCATTGCATTCGCAACTATTATTGCGATGATAATGCGCAGACTAAAGCAACCCCTTATAATCGGTCACATTTTAACCGGTATCTTGCTTGGTCCTGCAGTATTTGCAGTTATAAACAGCGGCGAGACTATCCAGCAAATGGGCAGCTTTGGTATTGCCCTGCTACTCTTTCTTGTAGGACTTGGCCTTAATCCGCGAATCATCAAAGAAGTTGGAAAAGTATCGCTACTCACCGGGATTGGACAGGTGTTCTTTACGACTCTGGCAGGATTAGCCGTCTCCTCATTCTTTGGCTACTCTTTGGTAACGTCGCTCTATATTGCGGTTGCTCTGTCGTTCTCGAGCACCATTATTATCTTAAAACTCCTAACCGACAAACGTGAGCACAACAAGCTATACGGCAAAATATCAATTGGATTCTTGCTCGTTCAAGATATCGTTGCAACAGTAGCGTTGGTAGTTGCCTCTGCTTCTGGTGGCGACAGCGTTACGCCAGGATCACTCCTGTTGCTTCTAGGAAAGGGTACCGGACTCGTACTCCTAACTGCTGCATTCGCTCACTACATTGTTAGACCTATGGGGAATTTCTTATCAAAATCACAAGAACTACTCTTTCTGTTTGCAATTTCATGGGGATTTGGAATCGCGACCATATTTTACGAAGCAGGATTTAGCCTTGAGGTCGGTGCATTGGTGGCTGGCGTATCGCTCGCAAGCATGACGTACGCACAAGAGATTGCATCTCGCCTGCGGCCACTGCGTGACTTCTTTATAGTCGTATTCTTCATAGCACTTGGTGCCCAGCTGAACTTCTCCGGCGTTGGCGGCATTTTGGTACAAACAATCGCATTCTCAGCATTGGTACTTATCGGCAACCCAATTATTGTGATGTCAATCATGGGTGCTCTAGGTTATACCAAGAAAACTGGTTTCAAAGCAGGTCTTGCGGTTGCCCAAATCAGCGAATTTAGTCTCATCTTTATTCTTCTAGGACTAAAAAATGGTCAAATATCAGAAGAGATAGTGTCGCTAGTGACGATAGTCGGAATTATAACCATTGCTGCTTCTTCGTACATGATTACGTATTCGGATGGACTCTATAAATTCTTTGAACGTTTTCTATTCATATTTGAACGCAAAAAAGTTAAAACCGAACGCGAAACACGTGGTGGGCACGACGCAATACTGATTGGTTATCGCCGTGGTGGTAGTGAATTCGTAAAAGTCCTCAAAAATATTTCAAAAAGATACCTCATCATTGATTACGATCCAGAAGCAATTGAAGAATTAGATCGTAAGCAATTGCCCTACATTTACGGTGACGCAACCGACCCTGAGCTACTAGACGAAATTGACATTACCAAAACAAAATTAATCATTTCCCATATGAGCGATCACGACAGCAATCGCTTAATTGTTGAGTTTGTGTCTTCAAGCAACGATAAAACGGTTATTATTTGT
>CAYMTU010000055.1:0-4571 GCA_964393455.1 uncultured Candidatus Saccharibacteria bacterium | reverse complement strand
TCATGCCGAGACCGCTCATCAAGCCGCAGAATTATACGGACTTGGCGCAAGCTATGTCATGCTTCCACACTATCTTGGTAGCGAAAAAATTAGTTCATTCATTAAACGCAATGGCTTTCATAAATCAGAGTACCAAAAATTCCGTGACAAACATTTGTCTCAGCTTCAAGCAGCATACGAAGCAGAAGTCACGACCATTTAGCGCACCGAAGCGTATAGCCAGTTCTTTTTTATGTAGCGAGCGACACTCGGTAGAACGGCGTGACTCGACTGTCCATTGCGGAATGCGTGACGTATTTGCTTAGATGCTGTGGTCGATTCGAGTGTCTCAATAATATGAAGCTCGGGTAATGGTTTGGGCATCGCTGTTGCCAGTTCAAGTGCTCGCGACAAACTAATATCGTCTCGAAGTCCGACAACAAGGCCAACTTTACTTAGCAGCTCTTCAGCCAATGGCCACTGTGGAATATGTTCAAGTACATCAGACCCTACCAACATGAGCAGATCATCATTTTTAAATTTACTCTGTAATCGTGGCAAGGTGGTAGCAACGCTAAATCGTTTATCTGGTAGCTCGAGCACCTTCATGTTGGCGTGAGCACGCGATGCCAGACGAAGCATAGCTATTCGGTGTGCAGCGTGGGTTATACCCGGTTTATGGCGTGGTAGCGTTTCTACCAGGAAATATACAGAATCTAGTCGCGCATCATTAAGTGCCGTTAACGCGAAACTAATATGCCCTTTGTGAATGGGGTCAAAACTACCGCTATATATTCCTATCCTGCTCATTGCTTCTGTAATTATACAATCATTTCAATTAATCTTGTGTTGAACCCTGAAAACTTCGTTTTACGGCACATAGGTACTTATAGTCCCAAAACGAATAGCTTGTATATGGATGTGTCGCGAGGCAATAACGAGAAACATAAATTACCGTATTGATGATACGGTGAATGAGTATCGGAGTTATTAACAAAGCGAAACGCCATATTAAAGCTATTCGGCAGGTGCACCTTCGCAACATTTAGTAGGCATATAGCACTCGGGGCATACAAAGTGTCCGTGCATTGGCACGATTGGGTAGTGGCCACAGTTGTCGCAGAACAGCTCGGGACTTTTTTCTTTTACCATATCAGCGTAAGGATCAATGTTTGAATCAGACATAAAGTTACTTTTTCAGCACGCAGCCACAGGAGCCCTTAATCTCATGTTTAGTGGAAACTGTTTTTACATTCTTAGCACCACACATTGGACATTCTTTTGAAATAAATTCGCAATCTTCGTCGCTCATTGAATCTTTGGTTTCTGAATCAAGTTCTAATCCGTTTTGTGAGGTGGTTTTTGTCATTCCACACATTGTAACAACTGCCAGTTGAATCGCAGATTGCAATGCTTGCTCCATAAGCTCATGGTTGCCAGATTGATAGTAATTTCTTGCTTCATAAATACGACTGGCTGCTTCTGGTCCAAAAACATGTGGATCAATAGATGTATCGGTTATGGCGTGCTCAACGCCGAGTGGACCAACAAGTTCTGCCAGCAGCTCAATGGCATCTTCTGGAGTGTTCAGATTATTGCCACGAAGCAATAGTTCGTGGAGTACTTTATCGGTCACACCCTGAAGTCCTTCTTCACGCAAAGAGCAGCTCGTATCAAAATGCTCGTAACTTTGGGTCGTTGAATCTCGACCAAAAAATAACTCTTGGCCTGTAATCTCATGAGCTAGCTCATCGTATAATTTTACAATGTCAGTTATGCCATTCGGCAGGTTACTTTTGTGGATCAATAGTGGGGTGCGCAAAAAATCTATTGGTTGCCAATTATCGGCTTCGTACCCTGCAAGTGCATACATCTTTCTAAGTACATCGATATCGTGACGAGGTGTACCTTTATCAGCGGTGCCAGCAACGAAAGCTGACTCAACATGTCCTTCTTGTCCATTTGTTGATGTCAGCTGAAAAGCGGCGGTCATGGTGTCGCCAAAAAAACCTACTTCGTTTACGGCAATGTCATAGGGAATCTCTTCCTGAATAGGAATGAGTGAGGGTACAAAAACGTAATGATCGTCAAGTTTACCCATGCGTCCCAAGTCTTCTATACGCTGACCATTAACCGTTTCGGCTTTGGTGCGCTCCATTACACCACTATGCTTTTGAGCAATGGTGGTACGGAGTGCATTTGCATGAACATGCAACATTGCTTGACCATGCTGCAGCCAATTTCCCTGCTCGTTGAGCATCATATCGATTTTTGTTATATGGCCAGACTTAATCATAGCTTCTACTACTGCAATGTGGGCATTCATCCGAACGGATGCTTTTGCTTCCTCGTCGCCTTCATTTGCTCGACGAATAGCTTCGAGCATCGAGGTATTTGGCGCTTCTTCAGAACAAGGATCAATGTACACGTCTTCCATGGCAACATGAGCCATAAATCGACGAGCACGAGCACGAGAAAATTCATCACTCGGCAATAAATCTACTCGCTCAGCCAACACAGGGTCTTCTACTGCGCGAAGTTGTACCCTATCAACATCGACTAGCTCGGTAGGCCGATGGTAACTTGTTCCGAAATGTATTTCTGCGATGTTTGACACATGTTGCCTTTATGGGCCAATAAGCAGAGGTACAAGAAATTCTTATGCTCCTGCTCGGGAGGCTCTTACGCTAGATCGGACTTAGCAGTAATGAGACAAACCTATGGTTTTTCTCATCGCGCGGGGCTTTGGCGAAGCCAAAGTCTCCGGCTGCTCTTTTCCTTTCGGATCAGACTGCATTACCGTTGCGGCACAGTGTAGGATTTTCACCTAACTTCCAGCTTTTAATGAATTAAAGTAATACTAGTATCTCGCAGAATGCTTTTGATTAAAAGTAAAATGTGACGTAAAATTTGCACCATGCATAATGAACAACCACCCACCGTCGAAGCAACCGAACATGACCTACACTCCGAACTCTGGGCAAAGCTCGTATACGACGAACAAGCTCGTCAAGCCGGTGCACATACAGGCAAACATAGTCCTTTTGCTCCTTTGCCATTCAACCCGAGGGATTTAGAAAACGGAAAGAGTGATGGCTTCCCTGGACAGCTTCTCGATGATTACTGCATCGAGCCAGATTTGACCCCAGGAATGGAACCGTTCATAGAAATGCAGGGTGAAGAATTTCAAGAAGGTTTTACTAATATTATTGATTCGTTCTACGACAACAAAGAACTTATGGTAGACATTCATGAGAAGCTCGGTCAGGGAGATAACGTTGTAGTTATAACTAATCATGGCGAGATTTACGATATCGCTATTATTCAAGCAGCCCTACGTGTTGCGTTGACGCGTGATGCTATCGATCATGAGCAAACACCGTTAACTGCCGATAGATACAATCTGATCGTACACCGCATGATAAGCCAGCTCGGGGTACCTGACAAAAATAATCCAGAAAATGTTCCCGCACCCGCGCTCAGTATTCTTCGACTGGTAGGTCAAACGTACTTAAGTTTTGCGCGTACCGAAAATTCTAAAAAGGCTCAAATACCATCTGCACTAGATAAAAAATGCAACGAACTCATGCTGGAATCACTTGGTAACAGGATGACCCAAGGTGGACAAATTTTGTCCTTTGCGCCCAGTGGCAGTAAAGACGAATCGATTCGTGATCGTTTTGGAAAATGGCTCAAAGTTATAAAGCCTGTTAATGCCGGAACTTACCGGTTGATGCGCCAAGACAAAGCCTGGATACTGGCGGTTGGTGTGGCACTCGACCAAGAAGGAGGGCCTGCTTGCTCAATTTCTGAACTTACTAAATGTGAGACCGATGAAGAATGTCACCAGCTACTAGAATCGATTGCCGAACGCCATACACGCTTAACCGGGATAAAAACTTTCTATGCGCGTAAACAAGCCGACCTCGACGCTTGGCGCGAAGAAGCAGTAGAAACCGTACACGAAGTAGCCGAAGATCCAGAAAAAAGAAATAAAATCCTAGTTCCAGTGGCAACCTTTGCCGCAGGAGCATTAGCTGGCTATACGCTCGGAAGATTATCAAACAAACGCAAGAACAAATAAAATTATCAGCCCGAGCGCAATCCTATAGTATGCGAATGGCTTAAAATTATGTTTCGAAACATAGCGGAGTAGCCAACCTATAGCAATAAAAGCGGTGATAAACGAAACAATCGTACCGGCAATAACTGCAGCACCGCCGCCAGAAATACTGGCGAGGTCATCCCAGCCTTTTAGTAATTTATACGAACCTGCTAGCAAGATGATCGGGATACTTAGGTAAAAAGAAAACGCCGTAGCTGTTACACGGTCGAGCCCACTCAGTAACCCTCCCATGATGGTTGCACCGGAGCGCGAAACACCAGGAACTAACGCAATCGTCTGATACAGTCCAACCTGTAATGATTGCTTGAGCGTTAGACTATCAAACTGAGGTTTTTCTTTTGCTGGCCGAGGCGTATGATAGGTTTCTATTAACCATATTGCAATCCCACCCAAAATGAACGTCCAGGCAATCACTAATGGAGTCGAAAATGTATCAAACTGACTCTCTATCAACAGCCCCGTAATA
>CAYMTU010000054.1:0-6970 GCA_964393455.1 uncultured Candidatus Saccharibacteria bacterium | reverse complement strand
TGCTTGCTCCTTTACCCCACAAAGCATTCACTTCGCGGGGACCCCATAGAATCTGCGATAAGAATTTTCAAAGTATATCTACGGACTCTTCTAATTAAAAGAAATATACAATTCATAATTCTAGTAAATCAAAAGCGTATTTGCACAAAGAACATAAGCGTATAATGCGCAGATTATTTTGTATGAAAGTGCTATAATTAAGCGAGTAAATAACAATAGGAGTTAACAGATGCCAATTATTATTATTCTAGCTATCCTGGCAGTGATTGCTATCGCTGGCGTTGCTATGTATAACGGGCTGGTAAAAGCTAATGTTCGAGTCGATGAAGCATGGAGTGATATCACTGTACAGCTTAAAAGACGAGCTGATCTCATACCAAACTTGATCGAGACGGTTAAAGGTTATGCAAAGCACGAAAAAGAAGTATTTGAGAATGTTACAAAAGCACGTTCCGCACTACTTGGTGCGCAAGGAGTCGAAGATACGGCAAAAGCAGATAATATGATGACCGGTGCACTTAAAAGCATCTTTGCTGTTGCAGAAGCATACCCAGACTTAAAAGCTAATCAAAATTTTGCCCAGCTGCAATACGACCTAACCGATACCGAAGACAAGATTCAAGCAGCTCGACGCTTTTATAACGGTTCTGCCAGGGATCTAAATATTAAGGTACAGACTTTTCCAACAAATATTTTTGCAGGCATGCTTGGCTTTAAAAAGCGTGAATTCTTTGAACTCGACGAAGCAGAAAATGCAGAAGTGCAAAAACCAGTTGATGTAAAGTTCTAAAATATATTTCAGTTAATTAACCTCGAACTCCCAGCTTTTAACTATGTATAAAGAAATTGCAGCAAATAAACGAAAGAGCGCATTCATTATGGTGTTCTTTGCTGTATTTGCTTGCATTATTGCCTACTTAGTCGGTTGGTATGCGGGTGGTAAAAGTTTCGCACCGTACGCCATAGTTGCGGCACTAGCGTACGTTGTTATTTCGTACTATTCAGGCTCAAAATTAGCTACCGCCCTGAATGGCGCAAAAGAAGTCTCGCAAAAAGACGAACAGCGTCTGTATCGAATTGTTGAAAACTTAGCCATAACAGATGGGCTACCGATGCCAAAAGTCTATGTCATGGAAGACCCGGGACTGAACGCGTTTGCGATGGGTCGAAATCCGGATCATGCGATTGTATGTGCAACACGTGGTTTACTCGACACCATGACCGATACTGAAATTCAAGGTGTCATGGCTCATGAATTAGCGCATGTTAAAAACTATGATGTACGAGTTGGCTTAGTGGCTTTTGCCATGGCTTCAATAATAGGCATTATGAGCGATATTGTACTACGTATGATGTTCTGGGGAGGTGGCGACGGCGATAATGATGGACCTAGTAATCCAATATTTATGGTTATTGGCGTAATTGCGATAATTCTTGCTCCTATCGTTGCGGCCCTTATTCAGATGGCTATATCTCGCCGTCGTGAGTATTTGGCAGACGCTAGTGGTGCACTGACAACACGTTACCCAGAAGGGCTAGCGAGTGCTCTAGAAAAAATTGCGGCAAACAGCAGTACCCTTAAAAAACAGAATAGCTCAACTGCTCATTTATTTTTTGCAAATCCTTTAAAAAAGAAAAGTTTTAACTCTCTTTTTAGCACACATCCACCCGTAGAAGAGCGGATTGCTCGTCTCCGTCAAATGGGATCAGGTCAATAAAGCAAATGGCGAAGCAAACTAAAAAATCTCAGAATGTTGCTACCACAGTAAAAAAATCAACTAGCAAGAAACCCGATACCACCTATTCCGATACCGATAAACCTGCACGAGTTCTTAAGAAGCCCACCTATAAATCTTTCCGTTTACATAAACGAATAAAAGCACCACAACCAAAGCTTCCGTCTGCTTATTCACTGCTACATAAAACGCTCATTGTCTTAAGGCAGAACTGGAAGTTGTTTGGAGGAATCACATTTATATATGCCTTTCTTACGCTTATGTTAGTTCGTGGTTTTGCATCGTCAATTGATGTAGAGGGCGTAAAAGAAGCACTGCCAGAAATATATAACGGTCAAATTGGTGTTGCCGGAACTACGCTTGCGTTATTTGGCTCACTACTAACAGCAGGCAATAGTGCTTCAACTTCAGAAGGAAGCGTATATCAAACAATTTTACTCGTGATAGTTAGCTTAGCTACTATTTGGGGTTTGCGACAGGTGACTATTGGCGAAAAGCCACGCATTCGTGACACTTTCTATAAAGGCCTCTATCCGATCGTACCACTTATACTAGTTTTACTTGTGATTGGATTACAGCTCATACCACTCGCTATAGGTGGCTGGCTGTATTCAGTGGTGGTACTTGGTGGTATTGCAGGGACATTTGTAGAGAAGATACTATGGGTAATGCTCATATTTTCACTAGTACTACTATCGCTGTATATGGTAAGTTCGTCATTATTCTCGCTCTATATAGTTTCCTTGCCCGATATGGAACCCATGCAAGCATTACGTAGCGCGCGTCAGCTCGCATTGCATCGACGCTGGACTATACTGCGCAAGGTCCTTTTTCTACCAGTTACGCTACTGCTTTTGGCAGGTATTATAATGATTCCGTTTTTGATATTTCTACCTTTTATAGCTGAATGGGTATTTTTTGTGCTCTCATTGTTCGGCTGGATAGTGTCAATAAGCTATTTCTATACGCTCTATAGAGAACTGCTCCATGACTGATACAAAAATAGAACAAAGGGTTATTCAGTTAAAAGAACTGTTGACAGAGTATGCGTATCAATACTATGTACTTGATAAGCCGTCGGTAGATGATGCAGTATATGATGGCCTAATAAACGAACTAAAAAAAATAGAGCATAATCATCCAGAACTCATTACAGCAGACTCGCCAACGCAGCGTGTTGGAGGTCAAGCTATTCCAGCATTTCGCAGTTTCCCTCATATGCAACGCATGCTGAGCCTCAATGATGTCTTTTCTGATGAGGAAGTGTACGCTTGGATTAAACGAATTTCAAAACTCAATGGCCAGGTGGCAACGGCAGAATTCTGGTCGGATATAAAAATGGATGGTCTTGCGTGCGCAATATACTATCAAAACGGAATACTAGATGTCGCACTTACAAGGGGAGATGGCACAATCGGCGAAGACGTGACGCACAACATCAGAACAATATCGAGCATACCTTTAAGAATTCGTGGAAAAGACTTGTCGGTAGGTAGGGTGGGTGTTCGCGGTGAAATTATTATGCATCGCAGTGAACTCTTACGTATTAATAAAGATCGGAAAGCTAAAGGACTAGCTGAGTACGCAAACCCGCGAAATCTAGCAGCTGTTACGATTCGACAGCTTGATCCTAAGTTAACGGCACAACGAAAATTGTACTTTAGAGCATTTGATATTTTTTCTGATTCGCGTAAGTTTACTACAAACGCAGAGGTTTATCGTCTCCTAAATGAAGCAGGTTTTAAGACAAATGTACAAGCAAGGCAATATGACACAATTGAAAAAGTATTAGATTTTGCTCACGCTTGGGAAAAAGACCGTGACAGCTTGGCATTCGATACCGATGGACTAGTAATTAAACTTAATGATAGGAACCTTTATTCTGAACTCGGAGTGGTCGGTAAGAACCCTCGAGGGGCTGTTGCATATAAATATCCTGCTGAGCAAACGACAACAAAAGTTAAAGATATTTTTATATCAATCGGAAGAACAGGCGCAGCTACGCCAGTAGCTATGCTCGATGCAGTAGTTGTGTCGGGTAGCACGGTGCAGATGGCAACACTCCATAACCAAGGAGAAATTAAACGAAAAGACATCCGAATTGGCGATACGGTGGTAATTCAAAAGGCAGGTGATATTATCCCAGAAGTCGTTGAGCCGCTCATAAAGCTTCGCAATGGTTCTGAAAAACCCTACGAAATGCCAACACACTGTCCAGAGTGCAACACGGGGTTAGTAAAACTAAAGGCTGATGAAGCAATATGGCGCTGTCCAAATATCTCATGTCCTGCGCGCAGTCAGAAGCATATTGAGCATTTTGCCAGCAAGGGTGCACTAGATATCGAAGGTCTAGGTGAAAAGAATGTCCTCTCGTTACTGGATGCAAAGTTGATAAACGACCAGGCTGATATTTATAGCTTGAATGTAGATCAATTATTGACGCTCGAACGTTTTGCAGATATCAGTGCCAATAAGCTTGTTAAATCAATCCAATCCAAGAAAAATCCACCACTTGCAAAATTTTTGTTTGGACTCGGTATTCGTCACATTGGTGTTCAGACAGCTATCGATCTATCTAATAAATTTCGTTCATTAGAAGCAATTAGTCAGGCAAGCATAGACCAGCTGGCAGCGATTGATGGCGTAGGTGAAGTTGTTGCCGAAGCAACGGTTGCTTGGTTTTCAGATCCTGCTAATCAAAGACTACTTAGTAAGTTCAAATCTCTTGGTGTTTGGCCGCAAGAAACGAAAAGAAATGATGGCCCGCTGAAAGATGTAAAGTTTGTAATTACTGGCAGTCTTGAATCAATGGGTCGAGAACTGGCAGCAGAAAAAGTTCGATCTCTTGGTGGCGTATTTCAAAGTAGTCTAGGAAAAGATACAGATTATTTAGTAGTAGGACTCAATGTTGGTGCAAGCAAGCTAAAGAAAGCTAAAAGTCTTGGCACCAAACAGCTTGACGAAGCTGCTTTTCTGAAGATGATTAGTAGGTAAGTTGACATAATTAAACAGGAGCAGTATAAATAGAGCTATGTCGTGCGCACCGCGGCGCGTTCCTAAAATACAAATAAAAACAAAATGTGAAGCTTCACCCGCCGCAGGGTGGGCGCGCACGATAAAGTTCCGAAGTAATTCGGGACTTTTTAATTTTGAACGGTACCTATAAAGTACTCTTGCTTAATTGTATTTGCACTTTCTGAATGTGTCCCCTCACCACCACGTGATTTGAATGCTTGGGTGGCATCTTTGCCACAAAAAGGTGTTATTTGGCCTTCACCACCTGGATGTTTGTCAAGATACGATCCTACATCGTACACACCTCCCTCAATAATAATCCAGCAATCATCACGAGTATCTTTTTCGGCCACTTCTGCGAGAGTATACACTTTTGTTGACGTTGTTGAATCTGATGTCGAAGGAGATGAAGTTGACTGTCTCGAACTTTCACTAGTACCTGTATTTGATGTTGAATCATTGTTCGTGAGTCTTGATACCAGAACACTACCTACAATTATGCTAGTGATTACGATCATTGCTATAACTACTTTTTTCACTTTAAAGAAAACTCCTCATAATATATGTTATTTAATGTTACCACCTTTTTAAGTTGCCTTTGTAAGCTATGCATCATTGCGGGTGGTCCGCAAAGTAGTACTGATCGGTCATTAATATCAGGAATTTCTTGTTGGATACGGGCTAGTGTTATAGGATCTTCTTTATCAGTAAATACCGGTATAACGGTAAATAAGGAATTGTCAGTGCTAACCTTTTTTATAGCAGATAAATACACCGCGTCTGCCTGAGTTTTAACGCAGTAGTATAGTGTAATTGAGTATCCTGGAAGTAGACTCTTCGTCATTGACAGGAAAGGGGTTATACCTATGCCGCCGGCAATCCAGAGCTGTTTACGTTTAGAAACTTTTGTAGATGAGAAATTTCCAAAAGGACCTTCGATTATTGCAGTGTCTCCAGGACGAAGTTTATGTAGCCGTTTTGTATAGTCTCCAAGGTTTTTTATAGAAAAACGGAGGCGTGATTCTCCAGAACCAGAACTGATGGTAAATGGATGAGGCTCATTATTTACTACCGTACTATTAAATGATACGAAAACAAATTGTCCTGCGTAGTGACTTAGCTTACTTTGTTTGGGTCGAAGATATACCTCAGTAATTTTGCCAAGACGACGTATTTCATCAACAGTGTACTCGTAAGATTTGTTTAATTTTTTATGAAACAATGAACGATAGATATAGAAAAATGCAGCAGTGAATCCTAGGACACTCATAAATAGTAGTAGTGGGGTATTTCGACGAATATCGCTGCCAGGTACAAAAAGGGCGTGGAAGCCAGCAAAGAAAATAACTGCTCCCATAATTCGCTGCGTAATAATAAACCACTGGTACTTCACTTTGATAAAAAGGACCACTATCATTGCTGAAAATAAAATGCCCAGAGATGCTTTACCGGCTAACAATGCAATACTATCTGCTTGGAGTAAGAAATTGAATGCGGCACTCGATGAGATTTGCATTGACGAAACGACAAGTAAGTTAAAGTGCACCAAGGCAAAAATTAAGACTAGACAACCAATAATGTAATGAGCGTAGTACATTTTATCTAATCCATTAAAGAATTTATCAAAAATTGATAATCGTGCGCTCAGAATGATATTACAAGATAGCAGTGTTAATGCTAGGATTCCAGCAATGCTAGCAAAACCGGCAAGAGAAATACGAAAACTTTCTGCAGATACTAAAAGAACTACGGGGATAATACTTAGTATTGTTATAGCAACGGTACCTCGTGAAAGATGCTTCATTGGTTCTAGTATACGTGACTAAAAAGGTTATGAGAATAATAATTAAGTGGATTATAAATAAGGAGCAGCGCACGACTACGATAGTGCTCGGAATGAATTCCTGTGCTCTGTCTTGCCGACCAAACCACCGGATCTTCGTCAAAAAAGACGGGGAAAGCGCACAGCAGCATTCATGCTCGGTGCAAGCACCTGTGCGTGGATTTGCCGACTGAACCGTCGGACCTACGACAAAGAATGGACGGGGACAGCGCACGACTGCACTCGTCCTCGAAGTAAACTTCTGCGGGCGAGCTTGTCGACCAAACCACCGGACCCTCACGTAAGCTAAAGCTTCCGTGGGCCCGCGGTTAGGTCCCATATCATAAAAGTTAATGACTCCATCATAAGATGGAGTCATTAACTTTGGTGGAGATAC
>CAYMTU010000053.1:0-7209 GCA_964393455.1 uncultured Candidatus Saccharibacteria bacterium | reverse complement strand
CTCTGCAGCCCATCTACATTTACGAACTCAGTGAAGTACAAATCAGGCGCTGCAGTACTAGCTACAATTTGACGGAATACCGTATCCGTCACATCATCCATCGGAGCTAATACAAAAAATGGTTTTGGCAGTTTATGTAAAGAGTTACGCTTCATTGTCTGCTACAGGTTGGTACTTTTTTAATTCAGATACAATTGGCTTCTCGGAATTCTCTATAATCTTTCGACGTCTATAAGCATAGGTTTTTGCCATACTGGCGTATGCTTTCCAATTTTTAAATCTATTCTCATGTCCACCGAATAACTGATAGCTTAAGGCACGTTTTGCACGCGAATATTTGTCTCTGTCCCAGGAGTGAGTAATCGCTGCAACTTCAAGCGCATCAAAAATAGCTGTCTCGGCCCCTGCTACCTTCATTCTAAGATCAATCGCTGGGTAGTGTGCATAGTAACCAGTTCCCCTTGCACCACCTAATTCTCTGGCGATTATGTCAAGGAATTCTTCTTGATCGGAAAGAGCCGATGCTAAATTTTGTAAACGCCCCAAATGATTTTTGAGTGCCCTATCTGCCTCTTCTTGTGCCATAGCCTCTACAATACTTTTATCTGCTGCATGTTCATGGTCGCGCCAAACCTTATTAACAGCTTTACTAGCCACACGAGCAGGACTTATGGTGAGATCAGCATACTGAGCTGGTGGAAAAATTACACCTCCACGTGCATGTTGCTGTTTGCTATCTCGAGCACCTTCAGGCAGATACAGCCCTGATTCAATTTGACCTGGCGACATTACGCGAACGTCTCTTTCGGTTGTAGTGCCAGGATCAATGTTACGAACATCAGCAATGTGTTTGATCATACTGCTAATAGCAATCTTTTGTTCAGGCTCAAAATGTCTTGGCACTGGTGCCAATTCTGCTCCCGAGAAACCAAAAGATCCCTGACCAACTTGCTCAGGAGGCATTTACTCTCCCTTGGCTCTCAGCTTTGCTCTCAGTTCAGCAATTTCATGTTTATTCATATGGTACGTTTCGACATGCTCAGGATCAGGGTCAAATTTTACAGAAGGCTGGTTATTTGCACCTTGGCGAGGCAGTTCTCTTAGTCTGCCAGCTGAAGGGTGTCGAGAACGCGTACTATCACGCTCTATAGCTGAGCTAGTGTCAGAATCATCAACTGTATGTATGCTACGAACGTTATCTGTTTCAGATACTTCAACTGGTCCCCAGCCTTGATCACGAGCTGCTTCAGAAGTTCTATCTGGATACTCTACGGGTGCAGCGTTTTCTGCTATATGGGCGGCAGCGGCAGCTTGATCAAAAGGAATAACTTGTGCATCAGCATGATCGCCGTTTTGTTCTGGAAATAATGATGGCTGCATTTCTGTCATAAATGTACTATATCACGTTTGTGGTTATTTTGCAACCAATAACACCCAAAAAAATAGCCCTGCTCCGACCAAGATATTGATTACGGGGAAGTAGGTGTAAATCTTGAATAACTGTTCTCTATTCCCTGTGCTTAGACTCACCAACATTAGTCCCCCGTAGAGTATTCCCGCAATAAACGAGAAATACCCAAGCACCGACCAAGATAACGTGGCCGATAGCAGATAGCAAACCAAACAAAAAAACAGTGTCCCCTGCTTACCTAACTTAGTAGCAACAGTGGCAATTTTAGCTTTTGTATCGGCTTCGATATCTGGCACTGCCGAATAAGCGTGCATGGCCATACACCACAGCATTGCCGCGCCAAACAGTAGCGGATTCGGAAACTGTCCAGAAACAAGCCCATAGCCAACCACCGCTGGGAATACATATAAAACATTAAACATTGAGTCGAGCAATGGACGCACTTTGGCGCGAATGGGTGGCGCTGAGTAAAAGTAGCTAAAGAATAGAAAACCAGCTACACCCCAGAGAGCTTGGATACCGATAAAGGGTAGGAGTAATAAAAATGGTGCATTAGTTATGCCAATCCAGCGCCAGAGCTTTTTCTGATCTTTGGGTGTAACTAACGCTTCGTAACCAGACTTCTTGGGGTTGTGCTTGTCTGTTTCATAATCAAAAATATCATTCACGCCATAAATAAGTAGATTAGCCGGCAGCGTAAAATATAGTCCAACGAGAATCACCAATGTCCAGCTATCAATGCTGCCAGCAGCCAACACCCCAATAGCGTATGGCCCGAGCACGTATGGCCAAAATCGTACGCGAGATATTTTGAATAGCTTGGATTTCATATCATAATTGTAGCAATGCAAACAAAAATTGCCTCTCATAAAAAATATATCGTCTCCCTGCTTGCTGCTCTGTTTATCGCTGCCTTCTTTACCGCCACGCAGCCTATTAACCCTAGGATGGCAATTGTGTCGAGCATTATGGTGATTTTGTTTGCCCTGCCCAGTTACTACGCAGTCGTAAAAGCACAGGGTAAAACTCGTGGATTTTGGTTGCTCGGTATTCTCGGAGCCTACGCATTACTAATTGAATCATCCGCACTAGCAACCGGATTTCCCTATGGGGATTTTATCTATAATGGATTGCTCGGTACGAAAATTTTTGGCCTTACGCCGTGGACCGTTGCTTTTGCCTATCCGCCAATACTACTCCTTGCCTACTGGTTTGCCCGGAAACGTCACGACAAAAATGACCGACTTAACATTCTTTTCTCAACCGCACTTTACGCGATGATTATCGACCTTGTACTTGACCCGGCCGCAGTAAAGCTGGGATTTTGGTACTGGAAGGCACCAGGATTTTACTACGGCGTACCCCTGGTTAATTTCCTGGGTTGGCTTCTCACCGGGTTTATTGGCGCACTTATTATCCACAAATTTTGGAGCAAGGCAAAAGCCCCGCAGTCGCTTGCCCATAGTGGCATGGCGATACTATGGTTCTGGACTTGTGTAAATGTTTGGCTTGTTCAAATAATTCCAGCTGTTATTGGTCTAGGCTTCTTCAGCTTGATTGCTTATCACTTAGACGCAAAAAAGGTACAATAGGGACAATATGAAAAAACACGCAATTATTATTGGTTCTGGTTTTGGTGCGCTCGGGAGTGCTTGTATCTTGGGTAAGGCCGGTTGGAAAGTTACGGTATTGGAAAAAAACGAATCCGTCGGCGGCCGCGCCACCATTTTTAAAGTACGTCGAAAAGAAACGACGAAGAAACCAGCTGGTTTGAATGCAGCGCGAGGCGACGGCGAGAAGCAGACTGAAACGTATGAAGAATACGTTGATGGAGCATCGGAGCCGGCAACAAAGCGCGACGTCAAAGCAGATGAGTTTATTTTTGATCGGGGGCCGAGTTGGTACCTAATGCCCGACGTTTTTGAACATTTCTTTAGTCTTTTCGATGAAGATATCAACAAAATACTCGACCTTAAAAAACTAAGCCCCAGCTACCAAATCTTCTACAAAGACCTTAACCAAAAAGTTAGTATCTTCTCTGATCTTAAAAAAGATATCCCAACCCTAGAGGCAATCGAAGAAGGTTCCGGAAAACAGCTCGAAAAGTACCTCGATCAAGCTGGCTACCAATACGAAGTCGCAAAAGATCGCTTTATGTATAAAAACTACGACTCAGTGCGCGATTTTATGACCCGAGAAGTAGCCACCGAAGGCCGCAAACTATCAGTTTTCAAAAATATGGACAAATACGTCCGTAAGTATTTCAAGACAGAGCAGCTACAAAAAATTATGCAGTATCCCCTGGTCTTCTTGGGTTCTAGCCCCTACAACACTCCGGCGATTTATAACATCATGAGCCATATCGACTTCAATATGGGAGTTTTCTACCCACAAGGTGGCATATACAAAATAACCGAAGCCCTGGTAGATGTCGCTAAAAAATACGACGTAACCTTCAAGGTTAACAGCGACGTGAGTAAAATACTGGTCGAAAATGGCAAAGCGGTTGGAGTGAAGGTTAATGGAAAAGAGCTAAAAGGCGATATCGTCATTAGTAACGCCGACATCCACCATACTGAGCAAAAACTGCTTGAACCTGAGCAACGGGAATATAGCGAAAAGTACTGGCAAAAACGAACCATGGCGCCAAGCGCGCTCATTATGTACCTCGGCGTCGATAAACAGTACGATTCGCTAACCCACCACAACTTGCTGTTTAGTCGTGATTGGCAAAAAAACTTTGCTGAGATATTCGACATGCCGCAGTGGCCAGATGACCCAAGCTTGTACATTTGTGCTCCCAGTAAGACGGACCCCAGCGTTGCACCAAAGGGTTACGAAAACATGTTCGTGCTCGTACCAATAGCCTCTGGACTGGACTACACCGAGAAACAACTTGGGCAATATGCTGACAAAATCTTGGCTACTATGGAAAAAGAAATGGACCTGCCAGATCTTCGTAAGCACATAGTGTATCAAAAGAATTTCTCGGTGAAAGATTTTACACAACGCTATAACAGCTACCAAGGTACTGCCCTCGGTTTGGCGCACACGTTACGCCAAACTGCCATATTTCGACCTAACAATATTAGTAAAAAAGTGGCAGACCTGTACTATGTCGGTGCAGGCACCAACCCAGGTATTGGTATGCCCGTAACGCTCATTAGTGCCGAGCTACTCTACAAGCGAATTATTGGTGATAAAACCAGTGGTCCACTCAAAAAAATATAGGTTACTATAACAACTTAAATAAATTGACAATTTAATATTATTAATGTATAATATTTATTTATGATTAGTGGTGAAGTGGCCCTGCAGCGATTTAAAGATATCGACTACGAAGAGACAGATGCAATCAAACGTCTATTGGCCGATAGTCCAAAAATATATGAAAAGTTAAGCATGCCCGAAAATCCCATGGAATTTTTAATGTTTAAAGGTAGCGAGGCAAAGCCGCGACCCAGCTTAGCTACGATGTTCGTTATGACCCGGACGATGCGACTTAATAACAAAATTCGATCACCACATGAAACCATGGTTGCCCTGCATTCAGAATTGGGACAGATGGCAGGAATTGTACAAGATGAAAATCCCCTTCGAAGTAGATTCTTGAGTATAGGTATGGGGGGCTGCCCATCTGCCGAAGACTTTTTTGTAGATACCGCCTCGCAAATACTCGCAGACGAAGACCGCAATCAAGCATCTATACAGGTATTCCACGACAAAGAGGGTTCACCTGTTTTTCTAAAAAAACATTTTGATGAACCAAATGCACTATCCCTAAAACCACTATCGATAGAAGGTTTGTACATGCCTCCCGGTTCGTTGGTTGCAGTTGATCCACGCCATAGTAAAAGAGCTACCGGCAAACAGTCAGTTACGCTAAATCCACAAGAAACCTACCAATACTCGACTCATGTTATTTCGGAGCCAATGAGCATAGCCCCGCTACGTATTACCCCTTGGGCGTATGAAGCAGAAATCGACAGAGTACTTTTTGCTTGTCGAATAAATCCATCCACCGATATTGCCGAATACGATCAATCGCGAGCCGAAAGAATCGAGACATACCGACTTGAAGATTTCGAACGTGCAGCTAAATCTGTTCTTTCCGTGTGCGGTATCGCATAACGATACTATCTCAAACTTGCTCTCAGATATACGTTAGTAATTGCCAAATAGTGGTTCCCATGCTTGATGGTTAGTCGTCCTTACATAGCCAACACCAGCTGCATTTGTCGACGATTTTGTACCGGTACCACGAAGCCTTGAAGTAAGTCGGTCTAGCTCTGGAGTACTGTAGCCTTTTAGTTTTAGCTCATTACGCAGATATTCCCACCCAAAATCTGCCGACGCTCCACCTATCTTAAAGCTTATTTCCGGGCAGCTAGTACTCTTAGTAGACAGTTGCAAGGTAGTCCACTCAGATGGCAACCAAGTACACGTCAAGCTGTCAACAGTTGCGTAGCCCCCACCCCAGAACTCATCGAGCGCTTCATTGTATATTTTGGCGTGTCGTTCACCCATTTGTAGCAATATACTTCCAAGATCGTTCTGAATATAGCGGTCCTGGTACCCATTGAGTCGTAACGCTCGGAAGACTTCAGAAATCGATCCAATGCCATTTTGTTGATGACCGACATCTCGACCAGTCTCTTGTGTCTGCCCGACAAAAAATGGTGGTGGCAACACAGAGCTCGGGGCAAAGAACCAATAATCTCTTGTGCCGGTGGCTGTATTGTTGCCAGCATAATTGGTAGACAAATGGCGGTAAGCCTGGTTTGGCCAAGGCTGTCCTAACACCTCGTGCCAGGGTTGTTTGCCGTAATATAGTATTTCAGGCAGATAGAGGTCAACCTTACTTTGAATATCATCTATGACCACTTGCCCACTTTGATGGCCAGCAGCTTTCATGACCAGTGCAGCATTTAGCCGAGCTTGCATCATGAGTGTTCTACCATTCCAGCCAGCACCGCTGACACCCAGTACTTCACTACTTACTTCGTTCATTTCGGCATCTTCATTAAGAAATGCCGTCCAGAGCCAGTCAGCAAACTTCTGTTTCTTTTCAGTTGTAAAAGATGGGTGATTCCATAGTACTTCAGCTGCTTTCGTTAGATTTGCCAAATACCAACCGGAGTTTAGTTTCACCTGATTATCTCTGATATCAATAGAACTTCTCGAACGTGCATATTGAAAGTTTGTCGCCCATGAATCTAGATAGTTTACCGCGTAATCTCCGCAGGCGGTGGCTTCAGCGCTTACGTCAAAATACCACCGTAGTCCGCATGTATATGCATTAATGGCACCACTCAGCATAAAACTACCTTTCGTATCAACGGAAGCCTGGTTGGTATGGTTTTCGGCGTAAAAGGTTCTAGGGTCAAATGTATATTCTGTACCTGTAAAATGAATCCACTTCACACTCGTCCAATCCGTGGGAATCAGTGGGGTAGTCGACCCACCCCCTGCTCGTGCAGCTTTCTGCGTCTTTATGTAATCCCAATATGCTTTCTTGTTGCCCGTCGTAACTGCTTGTTTAACAGCATCAAGTTCGTTCTTGGGAGAAACAATTACCAGGTCATTAGTCACAGTGTTACACCCAAACTTCACTGCTCCACCTCCTGATGCGGTAATATCGCTAGAAGTTCTTGATGCACAACTTAAAGATGCATTTTGATTCTCGGCTTCTATTGAAGCAGTGGGTGTAGCAGCCCGCGAAAAGGCTAAGACTAGTGTGCCAATGAAGATGAAGGCTAATACTGAAGCAATAACCCGTGATTGTGGATGTTTCTTGA
>CAYMTU010000052.1:0-7338 GCA_964393455.1 uncultured Candidatus Saccharibacteria bacterium | reverse complement strand
AAGCACCTGATTTTTCAACAATATCGTGATCTACAGCGAGATCTAGCACGTCACCGCTTCGAGAAATTCCTTGATTATACATGATGTCAAATTCTGCCTGCCGAAATGGCGGAGCAATCTTATTCTTGACCACCTTCACCCTGGTGCGATTTCCAATGATAGCGTCACCTTGTTTTATCTGTGCAATGCGACGAATATCCATTCGCACGCTGGCATAAAACTTCAGAGCGTTACCGCCAGTAGTAGTTTCGGGATTTCCGAACATCACCCCAATTTTCATTCTTATTTGATTGATAAAAATAACGGTTCCCTTTGAACGACTAATAATACCAGTCAGTTTTCGAAGAGCCTGACTCATGAGGCGAGCCTGAAGCCCCATATGACTATCACCCATATCACCCTCAATTTCTGCACGAGGTACGAGCGCTGCGACTGAGTCGACAACAATTAAATCAACCGCGTTACTCCGTACCAATGTTTCAACAATCTCTAACGCCTGCTCTCCGTTGTCTGGTTGGCTAAGTAGCAAGTTCTCAACATCTACCCCAATTCGTTTTGCGTATGCTGGGTCAAGAGCGTGCTCGGCATCGATAAATGCTGCTGTGCCTCCCTGACGCTGTACTTCGGCTATAGCGTGCAGTGTTAGGGTGGTTTTTCCACTAGACTCAGGTCCGTAAATTTCAATAACGCGTCCTTTTGGAATACCGCCCCCTAGAGCTATATCGAGCGATAAGCTTCCGGTAGGAATACACTCTACTTTTTGGGCGTAGCTATCACCCATCTTCATGATCGATCCCTTGCCGAATTGTTTTTCAATAGTATCGAGCGCAAGCCCTAAGGCTTTTTCTTTACCTGATTCTGCTGCTAAATCTTTTGGCTGCTTCTCTGCTTTCGTTTTTTTGTCTGCCATTGTTGCTACCCTCCTTACGTTTCGACGGATGTAAAAACCCGAAGAACAAGTTGTTTATAAAACCTATGTTTATACCCCCGCAGTCTTACGAAAGACTACGACTGTGTACAGATAGTATAGCAAGCTAGGCTAATTGTTAAATGTTTATGGTTATATTATGTAGAAAAAATGGTTATGGATTATAATAAAATGCATACATGCGTATTCCAGATACATTAGTTATAGAACTGCTCAAATCCATTGGGAAAATTACCGACGAGCAAGTAACGGCACTTCGTGAGCAGGAAGTAGCCGAAAAACGTCCCCTCCAAGATCTGGTCATTAAGAATGGTCTGGCTTCCGAGCAAGACTTAACAAAATTATATGCGCTAGAAATTGATGTACCATACGTGGAATTCAATCCAAAAGACATCAAAGTAGATATTTTAAAACAAATACCCGAGCGAATCGCACGGCAGTATAAAGTAGTGCTTTTTGGTGTTGCCGACGATGGCAATAAGCTGCTTGCCATGGAAGATCCCGACGATATACAGGCTATTAACTTTTTGCGCAAAGAACTTGGTACTGGCATAAAAGTGCATATTGCGACTTCAACGATAATAACTGAAGCACTCGATCAGTATCGAGGAAACATAAGTAGCGAACTTACAAAAGTAATATCAACGCAGACGGTTGATGACACAAAAGAAGAAGATAGCTTATCCGACGAAGATCTTGCTGAAGATTCACCCATTGCTCAAACGGTTAACCTACTCATTGAATATGCAGTAAAATCTGGAGCTAGTGATATACATATTGAACCTCGTGAAAGCTATGTACTGATTCGATACCGCGTGGATGGCATACTTCGTGAAGCGAATAAACTACCCAAGAAAGTATTGGGAGCGTTAGTTTCAAGAATAAAGATATTGTCTAATCTAAAGATTGATGAACGTCGAGTACCGCAAGATGGGCGATTCAAGGTAGAGGTTGCGGGGCAAGCTTTTGCTCTCCGTGTTTCAACTCTTCCTATAGTGGATGGCGAAAAAGTGGTAATGCGTATCTTGAACGAATCCTCAAAAGCAACGACGCTCCGAGATCTTGGCTACTGGGGAGAAGCGCTAGATGACGTCAATAGCGCAATTGTTCAGCCACACGGAATGATTCTGGTAACTGGCCCGACTGGATCAGGAAAATCGACAAGTTTATTTAGTATTTTGAGCTTACTGAATAAGCCTTCTGTAAATATTTCGACAGTGGAAGATCCGGTGGAGTACCGGGTGCCTGGGACAAACCAAACCCAGGTTAATCCCGTCGCAGGCATGACTTTTGTTCATGGGCTTCGCGCACTTCTTAGGCAAGACCCCAACATAATTATGGTTGGAGAGATTCGCGATTCAGAAACAGCCAATCTCGCCGTTCAAGCAGCGCTTACCGGACATCTCGTATTTTCAACACTCCACACCAACAATGCAGCCACCTGCTTACCTCGACTTTTAGACATGAGTGTCGAACCATTTCTGATCGCCAGTACCGTCCGAGCGGTCATTGGACAGCGACTCGTCAGACGACTTTGCACTGAATGTCGTGAATCGTACCAACCTGACGAACCGACACTAAAGCAGCTTAATGATATCTTCCATACCGATGATCCAGTGAAAATGAAACGTGTCCATGAACTTGAAATTGCTGCTTCTAAGGGCGGCGTAGGAACAGTTATTAATAAAGCCAAGGAAGAACTAAGCGCAGACATCAGCACCACACCGAACTCCATCATAACGCTCTGGAGGGCCCATAAAGATGGGTGCGATAATTGCGCACATTCTGGCTATCGTGGACGTATTGGTGTGTATGAGGTCTTAGTTATATCACCTGAAATTCAAAAACAAATTGTTGCCAATGCAACCAGTGAAGAAATTCAGTCAATTGCCGTAGAACAAGGTATGATTCCAATGCAAACGGACGGCTTCATCAAAGCGCTTCGAGGGCAAACAACAATCGAAGAGATACTTCGCGTAACGAGTGAAAAATAACGATGCTGTTTCTTTATACTGCAACAGATAAAGATGGCAAGACGGTTCATGGCAATATCGAAGCCAGTACTCAAGAAGTAGCAGTAAAAAATCTACACAATCAGGGGATGCGTCCTTTGGTTGTAAAAAAAATGACGCACAAGCAATTCAAGTTCCCTATCGGTAAAAAGAAAAAAGTAAAGCTCAAGGATTTAGTTATTTTTACCAGGCAACTTTCTACTATGGTTTCTGCTGGCGTACCGCTAAACAAATCGATTGTAACCCTTCACGATCAAGCAGAAAACCCTTATTTCAAAACTGTTATAGCAGAGATTGGCAAGGATGTTCAAGGTGGTAATCCGTTGGGTGATTCATTTGCAAAATTTCCAAATATTTTTTCAGACATCTACGTCAACATGGTTAAAGCCGGAGAAACGGGCGGTATTCTCGATGAGATCCTAAAGCGTCTCGCCACCCAAGTTGAGCAAGAAGCCAGCATGAGAAAAAAAATAAAGAGTGCCATGACCTACCCGGTAGTCATACTTTCTTTTACGGTAATCGCCTTTTTTGGCATTATGATATTTGTCATACCAAAGATTGGTAAGATCATGCTCGATCTTGGTGGTCCCGATGCCGAACTACCCGTGTATACGCAGGCCATGCTTTCTATTAGTAGCTTCATGCAGCAATACGCAATTTTTATCATTATAGGGCTTTTTGCAGCAATATGGTTGATTCGTCGATATATTAAGACACCAGGTGGTAAATACAAATTTCACGCACTGCTACTCAGAATACCGATCATTAAAGACCTGATAACTAAAATTGCAGTTGCCCGTTTCTCGCGAACATTTGCATCATTGATGTCAGCAGGCGTAGGTGTTCTAGACGCACTAGAAGTTACTGGTGGTGCAATAGGCAATAAAGTCATTGAAGCCGAACTAGCTGAGGCTGCTAAACAAGTAAAAAACGGTCGGCCACTCTCAGAACCTATTAGTCAAAGTCCTCATTTTCCACCAATTGTCAGCCAAATGCTTGCTGTCGGCGAAGAAACTGGACAAATAGATACCATACTACTAAAAGTAGCCGATTTTTACGAAGAAGAAGTCTCGACCGTTATCGATGCCCTAACTTCCATAATTGAACCAATCATGATTATTGTGCTCGGAAGTATCGTTGGATTGATTGCAGCCAGCGTCATGGGCCCTATAGCGAACCTATCTAAAAACGTAACAAATAACTAATCTGTAGTCCTGAACAGTAGTTCCAATTATAGCTACTGCGCTAAAAAAGTACTTGACCGCATAGCGGTTATGGTTATAATCAGAGTCAGATGCAATAAAAAGCAATCTAACAAACAAATAAATCAAGGAGGGTGGGTCCTTATGACTCTAACACGCAAACAAGAAGGTTTCACAATCGTGGAACTCCTAATCGTAATTATCGTAATCGGTATCTTAGCCGGTTTGGTTATTGCAACATTCACTGGTATTCAACAAAAAGCTCGTAACACAGAGCGTCAAACAGACATCAAGACGCTTCATGGCCAGGTAGAGGCTTACTTTGCTCAAAACGGTAAGTATCCAACGCTAGCCAACATGAACGACTCTTCATGGCGTTCAAGCAACATGAAAGGTCTTGACCCAGATGCGCTCAAAGATCCACGTGGCACAGCGCAAACACTCGTTACAACTCCTGCTGCGGATGTATACGCATATGCAGTTCTGGGTAGCGACGACGCGGCTTGTGACAACAGTACGAACGATTGTATGAAATATGTCTTCACAGCAACCTACGAAGGTGGCGGCACATACACCAAGAATAGCTTGAACTAATACGTTTAATCACTATTTATAAAAACTGGGGCAAAATGCCCCAGTTTTTATTTTCATTTTGTCGTATAATTAAGCATAAGTATGAAACCAGTTATTACTAAAGTACAATCGGGCTTCACGTTAGTAGAACTACTAGTAACAATTATAGTTATCGGCATAGTATTTACTGGTCTAGGAAATGTATTTATCGGAATACAACAAACTCAAGTTAAAACAGGTTATCTAGAAACTGCTACACGGGAAGCGCAGAGACAAATAGAATCATTAAGAAATAGTAACTATAATAATTTAACTGCGGGTCAAAACATTAACTTCTCTGCGAATTTACCAGCCTCTCTTCCTCCGAATAGCACTGGAATTGCAGTAATTAGTGAACCTTCATCTGGAATAAAGAGAGTTGACGTCACGGTCACATATACATACGCAGGTAATACGCGAGACGTAAAGCTTAGTTCACTCATTGGGGTTATAGGTATTGTACAATGAACCGATCTGAAGAAGGTTTTACGCTTGTTGAAACTATAATTGCACTTAGCATCACCAGTGTACTGATGTTTATTATTATTAGTTTCATGACCAACAGTATTGCACAGTATGCAGTAATTAATACTAGATCAGAATTACTAAATGAAGCTCAAATTGCTGTGGATATTATTGCTAATGATACTCGTTTATCTGGAAATGCAGATGCGAATAATCGATGGCAAGATAACAATGCGCCAGAATCACCAGCAGATAACTACTCTTGGGAATCTGGTCAGAATACTTTAGTGCTCGCAACAGCCGTAGAAGACAATGCAGGAAATATAATATTTGCAGATCCTAACTTATACATTTCTGAAAAGAATAATAATGTTTATTTTATTCAAAATGGGTCTTTGTTCAAACGAACAGTCGCATCTTCTGTAAATAATAATTCAATAAAAACAACTTGTCCTATCGCAACTGCAACAGCAAGCTGCCCTGCAGACAAACAATTACTGACAAATGTAGTCGACTTTAGGGTACGATATTATAATGATCAGAACCAAGAAGTCTCTCCAACAAATGCTCGTTCAATCGAAGTTTATGTAAAACTATCAAAAAATCAATACAGCCAACCGGTTTCTGCAGAATATAAAACGAGGATGGTATTTAGAAATGATTAATTTATTTAGACACAATAATAACGAACAAGGGATGATGCTCGTAAGTATCCTAATAATTGCATCAATATTGATAATAGTAGGTTTTTCTATAGTAAGCTTTACTACCAGTCAATATACGGTAAGCAACAACAAAGTTTTTTCTGCAAATGCTTTAATGGTTGCTGAAGCGGGTATAGAGCAAGCCATTAAAGAGACCAACGAAAATGAAACATTTTCTGGACATCCAGTTGAACAACAATTTTTCAATAATTCAGACCAAGGACGCGGTACATACACTACAACCATAACTCAATTACCTGATACAAATGCCAAACAAATTATTTCAACTGGTAAAGTATATAGACAGAATAAGTCAGTACCCGAAAGCACTAGATCAGTAAAAGTTACCATAGTAGGAACCGGGTCGCAAGGATACTCTGTACACTCTGGCCCAGGAGGTTTAATATTAGGAGGTAGCGCAAATATTACAAATTCTGATGTATTTGTAAATGGCAAAATAACTATGACAGGCGCGTCTAAGATAGGTACATTCGCTCAGCCGCTGAAAGTTGATGTAGCTAATCAAGCATGCCCTACGGGAAATAACCCAGGTCCAACATTTCCTCAAGTATGTGCAACCGGGCAACCAATCTCAACAGCTTGGAGCACAAACATTTACGGATCAGTGTGTGCAACTGGGCAAACCAACAATAATAATGGTAGTGGTAATCCTGCGGGCAATATACTGCCCGGCAGCACCGGGCAAGGGCTTATACTTGGATGTGTTGCTCCGCCGGTTGTTACACCAACATATGATAGAAATGCCCAGATTGCTGCTGTCGCAACAACAGGGGCAGGAAATAGTAATGCATATGTATGCAACTCCTTTCCTTTCGCCAGAAGTTGGCCAAACAAGCTCAAGTTAACAGGGAATGTATCGATTGCTAGTAGCTGTGATGTAACTATCAACGGAGACGTCTATATAACAGGTAATCTTAATATTGGTGGAGCAGCTAAGATAAAAGTCGCAGACAGTTTAGGTACTACTAGACCCAGGATAATTGTAGACGGAACTATTACTACGGGTGGTTCAGCCCAAATAATTGCAAACGCTTCAGGTACCGGAATCCATTTTATCAGCTTTAAGGCAACAGCTAGTTGCAATCCAAACTGCGTTACTTTGACTGGTAATGACTTGAAGAATTCTCAGAATGTTCAAACTGTTTCTGTCGGAGGAGCAGTCAACCTTCCAGGAATGATATTCCAAGCATACTGGGGTAAGATTACTATTGCTGGAAGTGGAAGCGTGGGTGCTGCTGTTGGACAAACTGTTGATATGAGTGGTGCAGGCACAATAACCTTCGGAACCGAACTTTCTTCAGGAGACAGAACTTGGACTATTACAAGTTACCAACAAAATTTTGTTAATTAACTGTGCAGCAAAATGAGAATAGACAGCATTGTTTACGTACTCG
>CAYMTU010000051.1:2493-7424 GCA_964393455.1 uncultured Candidatus Saccharibacteria bacterium | reverse complement strand
GAAATTACAAATGCTTTCCGAAAGCTCCGAGGCAACCGAGGAAATCGGACGTAAAATTGGCACAACACTAAAGGGTGGCGAAGTCATTGAACTTGTTAGCGATTTAGGGGGTGGCAAAACGACACTGGTTCGTGGAATAGCCGCAGGAGCAGGAAGTCGCGACAAAATCAGCAGCCCTACTTTTACACTTAGCAAAGAATACAATGCGAGTAATTTTAAAATAATTCATTATGATTTCTATAGATTACAAGATTCTGGCTTGATGCAATATGAGCTTGCTGAAGCACTTTCTGATCGTAATGCTGTCTTAGTTGTGGAGTGGGCGAATATTATCAAAGATGTCCTGCCGGAAGATAGGTTGATTATCCGAATTTCTGCAAAGGATGAATCTGTTCGTCAACTAGATTTTGAAGCCACTGAACACAACAGGTATCTGGTAGAGATAACCTAACTTCGTAGAGTATACTGTTATGATGAATATAGTTTCACTTCGAACCGATAATCCTGTTGCTGAAATAGGTTTATATAACGATCATATCCAGCTCGCTTATGTAAAATGGGAGGCACATCGACAGTTAGCCGAAACAATGCATGACAAGCTTCGTGAGCTGCTAGCGTCAACAAACTTAGAATGGACTGATGTATCGGGAATCATCTGCTACAAGGGGCCAGGTAGTTTTACGGGGTTACGTATTGGTTTGAGTATTGCAAATTCAATTGCCACTGCAAACAAAATACCAATCGTAGCAGCCACTGGAAGTGAATGGCAGACGAAAGCAATAAATAGATTGCTTCAAGGCAATGATGAAAAAATTATTATTCCAGAATATGGAAGCTTACCGCACATTACTACACCACGTAAATAGTGGTAAAATATACTACAATAATAATTTAATACTTGACAGCTTTACAGTTTAAACATAAGCTTATTTTAAGTTCTTTTTACAATAAAACAGGAAACAAAAAATGACATCAAAAAAAATGCCAATTCAACAACGTAGCTTCTATTTTTTGGGAGCAATTTTTATAATATTTGCACAATTTATAGCAATCTCACTGTATAAGAATGCATCTGTTTCTGCATCGAACGCGAACCCTACCGGTCCAATTAAACGTCTTATTATTACCTATGATAATTTGCCTGAAGAAAATAAAGATCTGCAAGACGTAACGCAGACTCGTAGCATCATTTTAGCTCAAAAGAACCGCGTCATGAGTGAGCTTTCTCAAGAAGATGGTTACATTAAAGTTGTTCGTAACCTAACAGAAATGCCAGTGTCCATCGTAGAAGCAGATGCTCAGGGAGAAGCAGCGTTGCGTGCAAACGAGCGAATAGTAAGTGTTGCACAAGAAAAGTTCTACAAGCCAAGACTGAGCGAAACAATTCCGCTTCTAGGTGGTACTGTAGCAAGTGGATTTAGTGATGGATCAACTAACTTTACAGGAAACGGTACAGCCGTTGCAGTAATAGACGAGGGTATTAATCCAAACCATCTTATGATTACCGGTTCTATCGTTAGTGAGGCTTGTTATAGTTCAGAATACACCGTTTACTCTGATGCAATTGTAGATAGTAGCTGTGCAGGTGGTAGTCCAACCAGTACTGCTGCTGGTTCTGCAACCCGCGACTGTTCTGTTGGCTGTAATCACGGTACTGAAGTTGCAGCTGCAGCCTTAGGAAGAGCAGTAACCAGCGGTCCTGATAGTTTTTCTGGTGTTGCAAAAGCATCTAAACTTATTGCCATTAAAGCAACCATGAAACTCACTGAAATATCTGGGCAACCAGATTATTGTGGTGACGGAGGTGGTACGCTGTCAGACTGTTACATGCTTAGTAGCTCAGGTATGCTCTCAGGTATGAACAGGGTTCTTCAGCTAAAGAATGATAGTATAATTTCAGAAGATATTACTGCAGTTAACTATAGTGCTGGTTCAGAAGATCCAGCCAGACAATATACTGACGCAACGACATGCATGAATGACAGTGAAGCAGCAGTAGAATCGGTAGGAGTAACGAGTTTAAAGAATGCTAACATAGCCGTTACTTTTGCTTCAGGCAATAGCGGTAATACAGATGCTGGAAATGGTCAAACGGTCTATAACGCAAATGCAGATAAAGTAGGTTACCCGGCTTGTCTTCCAGGAGCAATCTCTGTCGGATCTAGTATTCGTACAGGTGGAATGGCGTATTACTCGCAAGGCGGTAGCAGGTTAGACCTTGTAGCTCCAGGTGGTGATCAAGTCACTGGAAGTGGTGGCGATGGTGGAATTGTGCTACCAGGTAATGGAGATACAAGTCTTGCAGCGGTTCAAGGAACTTCATTTGCAGCTCCATTAGTCGCAGGTGCTTGGTCAGTAATGAGAGAAAAATCGCCAACAAGCACCGTCGATACCGTGAAGCGTGTTTTGCATGAAAACGGTGTCGATATCACTGAAAACCGAACGAATTATACAGCTATGACTCATAAAAGGATTGCGGTTGCAGCTGCATTGGCAGCTGCCGATAGTTTGCCAGCTGTAACGTCTCTAACAGTTGAATCAGGTGATCATGTAGCGGGTGATTCAGTTAATATTACTATCGTTGCAACAAATGCAGTTTCATGTAGCGTAATAGGCGGTAGCGGAACAGTTACGCTTTCCGGAGGACAGGGAGTAATATCTGTTACTGCAACCTCAGGCAATCAAACATATAATATCCAGTGTACTGATGCGGGTGGATATGCTGCGCAACGCTCGGTTGGATTTGTAGCAGGAGAATCAACAAACAATCCTTTCCCTCCAGGAAATACTGTTGGTACCGATGGAAGCGTATTGCTTGCATCTCCTGGAACACCTGACACTGGTTTTGGATTACTCATGAATAACCCAGCTGCGATTCTTGGCGCTACAACGGTAGCAGCAGCTAGTATTTTGTACATTGCTCGTCGATATAAGCTCGCACCAAAGCGAAGTCGTCGATAGCAGTCCGATAGCAAACAACCAAAAATACAAAACTAAAAACAAATAAACAAACAAAAATATGTCCAGTGCAAGAATAACTTTAGATAATCCAGTTTTCGCCGGTCGCCTCCGTGATTTCGGTAGAGGTACTCCGTTTGTACACCAACCGCAAGTGCAGCCGCAGGCGAAAGCAGTCCCGCGGGGTATTAGCGATGTATATGTTGCTCCTGTAGCTACTGTACGACCGGCTGTCATGCCAGTACCAGTAAAACCTCGACTCAACCGATCTGAAGTTCTGCAGCGAAATATAACTACTGCGCCAAGTATTGAAAAGCAGCATTCATCTACATCACTTACTCAAAAAATTCTCATCGCAATGGCATCACTCATTTTTGTAGTAGGAGTTGGTATTGCTGCCTTAGGATTCAAAACAAACAAAAATGTAGAAGCACAAGTTCAATCGGTTACGCAAAATAACAATCAAACTGGTCTACCGAGTGAAGAAAAGCCAGATGATGCGGCAATGGCAAGTCATGTTGTCGCCCCTGATCAACCGCGGTATATTCGCATAAGTAAAATTAACGTATTTGCCAGAATCACGAGTCAAGGTATTGATAAGGACGGAGCACTAAAGGCTCCAGGAAATGTTCACAACGCTGGATGGTTTACGAAAAGTGCAAAGCCAGGTTTACCTGGTGCAATGCTCCTCGATGGTCATGTATCTGGCCCCACTCAAAAAGGCGTTTTCTACAATATTAAGGATTTAAAGGCTGGTGATAAGCTTGAAGTAGAACGAGGAGACGGAGAAATATTTAACTATACCGTAGTTCAAAGTCAGACCTATAATGCAGATGCTACAGACATGACGAAAGCTATGGAACCAATTACAAAAAGCAAACCAGGTTTAAATCTTATTACTTGTACAGGAAAGTTTGACTCAAAAACAGGCAAATATCCGCAGCGAATAATCGTATTTGCAGCACAAGACTAAAGAAATCACCAGAACATACAATCAGTAATTCCAAGGTGCCACCTTGGAAAGTGAAGAAATGTTGCATAGTATATAAAATTTAGAAGTTTAAGAACGATGCTTTGTGCTATTCTAATAGTAGGATTTTACAATGTAAGTCCACGACCGATTATTACAAAAAATTTTGATTTAACAGATTAGAAAAGACTAATGAAGTGAAAGTGATGTCTTACTAATCTGAAGATATAGAAAGGAAAACTATGGATCCAATTACCATTGTGCTTGCAGTGGCTGGGATTGGCCTTGGCTTTGGAGCCAGTACAACCATCACAAAAAAGAAACTCGGGAGCGCGCAAGATGCAGCAGAAAAAGAGCTTAAAAAAGCTCGTAAAGAGGCTGAAAAACAACTTGCCGAAGCTCGTGAAGAAGCACAAAAAGTTGCCGAACAATCTCGTCGAGACGAACAATCTCGTCGTCGAGAAATAAAAGAAATTGAACAACGCTTGCTCGAACGTCAAGAATCTGTCGATAAAAAGCTCGATCAGCTCGATAAAAGAAGCGAGGCGTTACGTAAGGGCGAGGACGAAGTAGAAGATCTTAAAAACGAGATTCGGGATATTCGCCGAAAACAGCAAGAAAAATTAGAAAAAGTTGCCAAGCTAACAAAAGAAGATGCTGCTGAAAAACTTATCAAGATGACCGAACGTGATATAAAGAATGACCTTACCGGTTTAGTAGCCAAACTTCAAAATGAAGCTAAGGATTCAGCAGAAGAAAAAGCTGCCGTTATTATCACGTCAGCAATGGAACGGATGGCAAGTGAAGTTACGGCAGAACGAACAGTAACTGCAGTTAAGCTTGAAGATGAAGAGATGAAAGGTCGTATCATCGGGAAAGAAGGTCGCAATATTCAATCTTTGCAGCGTGCTACTGGTGTAGATATCATGGTTGATGATACGCCCGGCATGATCATCCTAAGCTCATTCGATCCAATTCGTCGCGAGATAGCTCGTGTTGCACT
>CAYMTU010000051.1:0-2393 GCA_964393455.1 uncultured Candidatus Saccharibacteria bacterium | reverse complement strand
GCTCATTGTAGTGTTCGCCAAGGTAGCGGTGGGTATCGTAGTTTTCCTCATAGCTGCCGTACTTGGAATAGGTTCCCAGGTTACAAAAGATAATCCACTAAATAAATAATACAATACGATTGTTTATAGCAGGTGTCGTTTGCTACACTAACTGCATATGCTTAATTTTTTACTGACGCGCATTCGTTTAAGTTGGTTCTTTGTTATATTTTTTGTATTTTATTTTACGCTGGCTATGGTGCTGCCACGACAAAACTTCCAAAGTGCAGCATTAACCCTATTTTCGGTAAACTCATTTTTGTATGGCTTTTACATTTCTCCGATACTCGGTGCACAGAAGGCACGAATTGAAGAATTGCATCGGATTGTAAGATCTGAAGCGAACGCAATTTTTGCGATGGTGCTTGGGACAAAAGACTTACCCAAAGAAACAAGAAATACTATTCAGGATATGTTTATTACCTATGCGCAAAGTAACATCCATCGACACTATAAAGTAGCCGAGGTTTCGTATGAGCGACTAATCACGTTTTGTATTGAGTATAAAGGCAAACAAAAAGATAAGATCGAGAAGCTACTGAGTGGTTTGGTTTCTAACCAACAAAATAGAACCATGTTTTCTATGCAAATTTCTAATAAAGTCTTTACTAATGAATGGATGATCATATTAATGCTGTTTTCAATAACGCTTGCGTTCATACTGCTGCTCGATACGGGAGATAGCTTAATACTACGAGTCGTGACTGCACTACTCTGTACCGGACTCACTATGCTACTTATCATTTTAGCTAAATTAAGTACGCTGACACATAAAAAAGCACGACAAATCTGGCAGCCCTTTGAAAAGCTTTTGAGTAGTCGTTTTTATCGTTTAGACTAGTTAATAATTGTTCGATATACTTATCACATGAAACAAGAAATAGAGGTGAAGTTTTTGCATGTTAATTTTGATGCTGTTCGTAGTTCGCTACGCGAGATTAATGCTGAATGTACCCAACCGATGCGTATGATGAAGAGAGTAGTAATGGATTTCCCCGATCGTAGATTGCAAGAAACCAAAGATTCATGGTTACGAATTCGCGATGAAGGCGACAAAGTTACGCTTACCTACAAGCAAACTACCGAGCATGAATTTGGGGGAGCAAACGAGATTGAAGTTACCGTCAGCAATTACGAGGATACGATAGAAGTCTTTAAAAAACTTGGACTACAGGACTATAACGATCAAGAAACAATGCGAGAAACGTGGAGGGTGGGCGATGTCGAGGTTGTGCTTGATGAGTGGCCGTGGCTTGATCCATTTATCGAAATCGAAGGTCCAACAAAAGCATCCGTTATAGATGTATCGGAGAAACTCGGCTTTAGTTGGAAGACAGCTGTATTTGGTAGTGTGACGGTGGCATATCGTCAGCAGTATGCCGATATCACTTCAGATGATCATATTTCTGCAATTCCTGAGATAAAATTTAACCTTCCGCGTCCAGATTGGTTTGTAAAAAAAGATACGTAGATCTATGACGAGTCCAGAAATTCCTGAAGAGCAGCCACTATCCTCGTACCCCGACTTTATCCCGGAATATTTTTTATTGGATCAGCAGCGAGCGCATGCCAACGCTTTTGACGATTTGAATGTAGCGCTCGAAAGAGTTGCGCGAGTCTCTTCAGACACGTGGCCACGATCACTTCATGTTGTAGTAGGAGGGGATGGGGAAGTATTGGTTCGATCGGTGATAATTGAAGTTGGAAGACGCGTTGGAGAATGTCTAAATATTACGGTGAATAATTCAAAACATGTGGGTCCATACGGGGTTAGTGAGCTCGATATACACGATTTTATACTACCTTGTGCTTATGATGCTGTCGCATATCAATCAACCCGTACTCATCGTAAAAGTGATAACGCCTGGGAGGTGAAACCAGATACTGGACCGATACTACAAAAAAGACATGATAGATTAGAAGAATGCTACGGGCACGATTATACGCTACCGTCTGCTAGACGTGTTCAGGTTCATAAAAAAGACACACTAGAAGTAGTCGATGAAGTATTGGCAGTAGAGAAACTCATCGGATGGTTATCATTGTGCAACCAAACATCGTATGAAGAATATTTTTCTCGTGAAATTTAACACTGTACGAACACCAGTTAACAGGGTATAATACGCAAGTTGTCCCGCCCTATGTATTTTATAATACTTAACAATTACATTTGTCTTAAACCCATAAAAAGAGAGGATTCTTTTTATGGAAGGCTTGCAGACAAAGACATCGCTTGTCTTACCTAGCTCTAAAGTGCCAAGGAGTCGATTCATTCGACTCTCCTGCACTTTAGAGCTGAGAGGAAGAACCGACGGTCAGCTTATTGTAAATTAATGATTAATTAATTTACAATA
>CAYMTU010000050.1:0-7503 GCA_964393455.1 uncultured Candidatus Saccharibacteria bacterium | reverse complement strand
AAGGTTAGCCATAATTGTAACAAACATATCAACAGGGGTCAAGTGCTTATTATTGAAAGTTTCGTTGCTTCCGTCTATATTGTAGGGCTTCGCTCATATGCATAACCTCTATAGTTCTAGAGTTTTCCAGATCGGCTATAGTTCTACTGACTTTAATCAACCGCATATAATTGCGGGCTGATATTTTAAGTTTATGTGCGGCACTATTTAGTAGCAATGCCGCAGGCTCAGATAGTTGGGCATACTTTTTTATTTGCTTATTGTCCATACTACCGTTTGTTGTGAACGCGTTACTATATCTTTCGAATTCTATTGCACGAGCCTTGCACACGCGTTTCTGTATAGCTAGGCTTATTGAATGTGATGGTGCTGCACGAAGTAATTCATTGTGCTTTACTTCGTGAACATCCACAAACATATCAATTCTATCTATGATAGGACCTGATAACTTTCTCTGGTATCGCTCAATCAAAATTGGAGGACAAATACACTCAGTCTCGGTGCCATAGTATCCACAAGGGCATGGATTGGCTGTAGCAATAAGAATAAAGTGTGCAGGAAACTCTATGTTTCCTCTAGATCGCGTAATAGTAATACGCCGGTCTTCTAGCGGTTGACGGAGTGCTTCTATAGCAGCTCTGCTAAATTCTGGCAGCTCATCCAAAAAGAGTACGCCTCGATGGCTCAGGCTTATCTCTCCAGGTCTAGGGTATTGTCCGCCTCCAATAATAGCCGTATCGCTCGCAGAATGGTGGGGCGCCCTGAATGGACGGCTTGTAACCATAGTTTCAAACTCAGTACCAGATAAACTATGTAGTTGAGTGACTTCCACGGCTTCTTCGTGGGAAAGGGGAGGGAGTATGCCTCTGAAAGCTCTTGCGAGCATACTTTTTCCTGTACCTGGGGGTCCGCTAAGTAATATGTTGTGACCACCCGCTGCTGCAATTTCTAGTGCCCGTTTTGCTGATGCCTGTCCAGCAATTTCTGAAAAATCGGTATCAATGTGTACCGTATCGATGATTGGCTTCTTTATTGATCTATCGTTTAAGTGAGTAGTGATTGGCGAAATACCCGCTAAGTGTAGATATAACTGGTTTAAATTAGAGACTGGGTATACTTGAATACCGTCTATTGATTTTGCTTGTTCATGGTTACCCTCTGGCACAAAACAGTATTTAATTCCGAGAGATTTTACTTTGAGCAGTTTTCCGATAATTCCTCTAACCGAACGAACAGTGCCGTCCAATCCGAGCTCACCAATATAGACAGAACTATGGGGCTCTATCTTGACCTGCTCCGAAGCGGCAAGAATTGATATGGCGATTGCTATATCAAGACTTGTGCCGTCTTTTGGTATATCACTTGGTGCAAGGTTTATAGTAATTCTTTTGCGAGGGAATTGTAGATTAGAGTTTATAAAAGCGCTTCTGATTCTTTCTTTCGATTCCTCAACTGCCTTACCAGCTATTCCTACAATAATCATTGAGGGTAAGCCTTTTGATATTTGACATTCAACATCTACTGCAATCCCAGTCATTCCGTACGTAATCACACTCAATGATTTTGCACCCATGTTAATTCTTATACAGTACTATGCGATGTTAAACAAAAGCGTTTGGAAATGCGTATTATGGATATATAAAAACAGCCCCTTGCGAGGAGGGCTGTTTTTATATTTTTACTTTGTTTTGTAATTTTGTCTTTTTGATGACCCACTATTTTTGGTGGAACAACGGCTTGCGAGAAGCCGTTGTTACGAAGTCGTTTTTGTTTTTGAGTACTTTTTTTATTCAAGTACTGTACCTATCTTATAAACTGTCTTTTTAACTGTCAATACGTTTATGCCTTTTATGTTAATAAAGCTGTGTATAACTTTTATGGAATCTAATGGTACATATATATTTCAAAGCTCTAATTAAGCCAAAGTGGGGCTAAATATTGGCGGATTAAGCGATTTTAAAAAAAAGTATTGCAACTGGATACGTATGCGTGGCGTTCACAATAATTAAAACCGGTTCATTTATGAACTCGAAAATAGGCACAGTGCACTTTTGAGATTTAAGCATGAATTAGGCTAAGCGTCTCGAAACAATTACATATGCATAGAAAAACGCTCATTAAAGTAAATGATAGATATATTTGTCTGAATAGGGCGAAATAATTTGAAGAGCCGCTTATAAAATAAAAGAATTGTATGCATTTGAAAAATAAAGTGTGTAACGATAATTGCATTTCTAGAATAATCTGGCTTTATTACAATCGTAAACTTGCTTATAAATAATGCGGATAAACTTGCATACCGTACCAATATGCATAATCGTGATATAGAAAAATACTAACATGTTCTATGTATTGGTCGATCCTAGCTTCAATAAGTTCAATTTTTTATTCATATTCTGTGATGTATTTTCGTATTTTTTTGGCCGTAGTTTGCCAAAATCACGGGTATAAAAATACACATTTTTGTATTAAATTGCGAGCTATACTGAGTGTTATATGTGCAATATGTTATCAGTAATACAACGTAATTTACGGTACGAGTACTATTTCTAGTGCATTCATAACAGATTAACGTTATAAATAAAACAACAAATACTGATTGACATGTACGTTAACTTAACGTATGGTAGTAAGCGTAAGAACAAAAACAAAAACTTACAAATCTCTTCTTCGCTCTTCGCCGCGTAACCGCGGAAAGAGCGGTCAGTCACAGCCAGGACGGTAAGCGCTCTAATAGTATATTTTTTAAGTAGCGGATTTACCGTCCGGCTCCTTATAACTACAAATCCACTGCACTGATATAGACACCACATAGCCACTAAAGGTATACGATAATGAGTAAAAAAAATAAAAAAATTCTAAAAATAGTAACCGGTATGTATGTGTTTCTTGGACTATTTCTTATTTTTACAAATCCTCGAGATCTTCCAATGTTAGGATTGATATTTCCAATCATCTGGCTATTCTTATGTTTAACCCTATCAAGTTACATATTGCTGACGATGATTAGGAACAGTGCAGAAGCTGACGTGAAACGGCTATTAATATACTCTGCTGGTTTTTCGTTGATGGTATGCTCGATCATTCTTCTTCGATCAGTTAATCAGCTTAATGGTAGGGATTTACTTCTTGTTTTGTTATTTATGATAGTTGCATCATTCTATGCAATAAAATTTCGATTACCAGTTAAGTCATAAAATTAACGCTAGCATTCTGCGGTATCTGTTATAATTTACTTTAATGAGTCCAATAAATAGTACATACCAATCTGATGACCACTCCTTGCCTGCAGTGAACCCAGCCAATCCTCCATCAAGTATGAAGAATATGGCCACTGATGGGCAGGTTGACGAAGCCTCTACTGTAAGTAAAGGTGCGCCACTACAGAGCACTAGTAATGCAGTTACCACCGAAAAACGTCGTGATATGGCTGTCAGTCCTCAGCAAGGCCCTAGCCAAATTAGTAAGTTATCGCCCGAGATTGCAGATGATGCTGATTTGATTGAAAAAGAATGGGTGAATAGGGCAAAAGTTATCATAGCAAAAACAAAAGATGATCCACATTTGCAGAATGAAGAGATTAGTAAGTATAAAGCGGACTATATTAAGAAGCGATATAATAAAGACATCAAAGTAAGCGGAACATAAGTATGTCGATTGTACTATTAGTAGCACTCATGGTCTTTGCTGTACTTGCGGTACTCAGTGTCTTGATTGTGTTTTTTTACTCAAGAAAATTACTTCGTGAACAAAAAAACTACGAACGTGGCTTAAAAATGGTACCTCTACTCATCCACCTTCCTCCGTCTAGCGAGGATATTCAAGCCAGTGGTAGAGATAATCGTGATGTAACTGAAGAGAATATTTCGAAAGCACAAATTCTGTACAGTATTATTGCGAGTACCGTTACCAAAGGTTTTAAGAGTAAGTTCTATGGGCAGAGACACTTTGCATTTGAGATTATAGGCACCAATGGATTTGTAAAGTACTACGCAGCAGTACCAATGGTTCTCATAGACATCGTTAAGCAGGCGGTTATTAGCGCGTATCCTACTGCTCAACTAGAAGAGGTAGAAGAACACAATATTTTTAGTCCAGTAGGCAGGCTGGCGGGGACTATCGGCGGTGAGTTGACACTAAAAGAGCATTACGGCTACCCGATTGCTACGTACCAAGAAATTAAACGTGATGCTATGCAATCTTTGCTCAACGCGCTGTCGACACTGGATAAAGAGGATGGAGCGGGGATTCAGATACTACTTCGTCCAGCAGATCCTTCATGGAGAAAGGGTGCACACGCAGTAGCTTCTAGTAAGAGGAAAGGCGAGAACAGTAGAAAAGGAGCAGCTAATGCTTTTTGGTGGACAAAGCAACTTGTAGGGGCAGCAGTTAAGCCGCCAGAAGATAAGTCAGGAAAAGATGCTGACAGCAAAAAGCATGAACTTTCTAGCCTGGACCAATCAATACTGGACGCGATTGATGATAAAACGAGGTATCCAGGCTATGAAGTTTTAATTAGAGTTGTAGTATCGTCGAATATTTCACAACGATCACAGACTATACTACGCAATATCGTCGCCGCGTTTGCTCTTTATGATGCACAGGGCAAGAATGGGTTTAAGTATACTGCCGCTAAAGATATGGAGAGCTTTGTTACAGCATTTATCTTGCGTTTTTTCCCTCCAGAAAGTAGTCAAAATATATTAAACGCTGTAGAACTTGCAACACTATTTCATTTTCCTGATCAAAAAAACATTCCAACTTCTCAGCTTGAAAGGCAAGCATCAAAGCAAGTCGACGCACCTCGTAATATTCCAGAAGAAGGTCTGTTACTTGGCTATAACCTATTCAGAGGCGCTAAGAAACCCATTCGCTTAACGCTAAGCGATAGGCAGCGTCACATGTATGTAGTCGGTCAGACAGGAACTGGAAAAAGTACGTTTCTTGAAAATCTAGCCTACCAGGATATGTTAAATGGAGATGGCTTTGCCTTTGTAGATCCACATGGTGATACCGCCGAAAAATTACTATCACTAGTACCAAAAGAACGTACCGAAGATGTAATATATTTCTGTCCAGCAGAGATGGACTTTCCAATGGGATTAAATCTTTTCGAATTCACGTCAGATGTACAGAAAGACTTTCTCATACAAGAAGCAATTAACATCCTCTATAAATTATATGACCCCAATAGACAGGGTATGATTGGTGCTCGTTTTGAGCATATTTTTAGAAACTGTGCACTGCTATTAATGGCTGATCCCAAAGGTGGTACATTCATTGATATTCCAAAACTTTTAATTGATGCTGACTTCATGAAAGCAAAACTCAAGTACGTAACAGATCAGAACGTATTAGATTTTTGGACAAAAGAGTGGCCTAATTCTCAGCGATCTAATGAATCCGGTGAAGTAACGAGTTGGGTGGTCAGTAAGTTTGGTGCATTTCTGTCTAATCAGATGATGCGAAATATTATTGGTCAAACTAAAAGCTCATTTGATCTTCGCGAGATAATGGATAATAAAAAGATTTTATTGGTCAATCTAAGCAAGGGTAAGACGGGTGACTTGAATTCCAAGTTAATGGGTATGATATTTGTCATGAAGTTTCAAGCTGCCGCAATGAGTAGGGCTAATGTTGAGGAAAAAGATCGACCTGATTTTTGTCTATACGTTGATGAGTTTCAGAATTTTTCTACAGATTCTTTTGCCACGATCATGTCAGAAGCTCGCAAGTACCACCTTAATTTAATAGTCGCTAACCAGTTTACAACTCAGCTATCTGAAGAAATTAGAGATGCAGTATTTGGGAATATGGGTACGATTGTGTCGTATAGGATTGGACAAAATGATGTCGAGGCAATGTCGAGGTATTTCCAGCCACTTTTTGAAGGTGACGATTTGTTGCGCATACCAAGCTTTAACGCTGTTGTACGTACGCTTATTGGTGGAGTCCCGACACAACCGTTCAGTATGGCTGGTTTACCGTATTTGCAGGTAAATAACACTAACTTGGGTACAGCCTTAAAGCAACTATCTGCTGCAAAATACGGAAGACCAAAAGCGATTGTAGAAAAAGAAATATTTGCTCGACTTGCAACAAAACCAGCTCCTGTGCGTTCAGGTGGATATGGACCAGTTGGTCCGCAAGGGGCTAAGCCCCCGCTTGGCCAACCGACGAAAGCTGCCCCAGTAGCAGGAACCGGATCATTTTTGGATGAGTGGCTTGCTAAAAGAAAAAACAATACATCAGCTTCCGTAAGACCGTCTCAGGCTTCTTCAGTTGCTCAACAGCAAGTTCAACAGGAAAATACACAACTCCAAGACCTAACGCCTGCTGCTCAGGCTCTACGTAAGCCACAGGTGCAAGCCAATGCAACACTAGATGTGCAAAAAGGTCTGAATTTAGCTGCTGATGAGGGTATTAGCTTACGGCAGGAGCCTAATTTATCGGCACAATTACCGCAAGTCGCACAAGACACTCAAGACCTTAGCACGGGCGGCATAAAAGTATCTCGTACTGATGACTCAAAACATCATGAAGAAACAATCCTACTAAATAACAGAGAAGATTAGTCCTTAAATAGTTTTAAAGCTCGTTCTAAACAAGACAGCCACTTTTGATAGCTACTTAGCTCTTTGGAATAATCGTACTAGACCTTCAAAAAAGCTCGTAACAATGTACCCAAGGATAAAAAGCATTAAGAACAGTATTAGATTGTAACTTAATCCAAATTGCTTCGAGATAAATGTCGAGAATACGCTACCAATAAATGCGAAGATTGCTCCTCCGAGAAAGCCATATGGACGAGCTATAGTTTTTTCACTTACTGAACTTATTTTATCTATCGGCTTATTATGAATAACTTTACTGAAAGTTCGTTCAACGGGCTTAAGTTGTTTTTGTATTCGTGAGATTGTTCGTGATAGCATTACGCCTTTAAGCTCTTTGTCGATAAGAGGTTGCGAGGAATCGATCTTTTCATTTTCTGGTGCACCGATAGTAATGTCTTCTTTGCTGGTAGCTTTTTTAGCAACTTCGTGGCGTATAGTTTCTAAGTTCTCCCTAGCTTTTTCTGGCGAAAGTGCCGCCTCTGATTCTTGATTCTTGTGATGAACTTCATGACTTTTTGATACTTCAATTTTTTCATGGTTTGGTCTATGCGCTTCATGATTTCGTGGTGCGTGTTCAGACATCTTACATTCCTCCGCTTATAGTTGCATATTCGTTTCTTACAATATCGAGTTCCTTAGCCATAAGTCGACTTCTTGCAAAGAAGTACCCAATTATAGTAGTTAGACCTGCGCCAATGACAAGTGCTTCGCCTGGTCCTGTGTTGGGAAGCGTTGTTGTCACTGTCTCTGTAGTCTTAATAACTGTTGTAGGCAGTTTAATATCAATCGTATTTCCATATACATTCGTTAGTATCATGTCGAACGAGCCACCCGGTTGGTTGTATGGTCGAAGAGTTTGCGGAATAGGATCTTTAATCTTTACTCTAAA
>CAYMTU010000049.1:0-7705 GCA_964393455.1 uncultured Candidatus Saccharibacteria bacterium | reverse complement strand
TCATGAAATGCGTTGACACGAAAGCGACCAAGATCACCAAAAGCAAATGAAAAATCGAATTCTTTATCTTTGAGTAAAATTTGTTTTTGATCTTCATCTAGAATTGCAAAAATGAGTAGTTCGATTGTTTCTTCAGTAAGGGGTTGAGCACCGCTGACTGGCAGTAAAGCACCGTCTACACGAAGCATCGGTGGCAAACTAACTTGTAAATGAAGGTCAGAGGCCTTTTTCTTGATGACTTCTTCGAGTAATATTTCGATTCGTGGTTGCATTTTATATCCCTACCCTATTTCTGCCTTTTTTAGGCGCTATCTGTTGCCGCTACACGATTGACCTCAGCCAATGTTGTTTGTCCGGTTAAAGCTTTTAGATAACCGTCTTCGCGCATAGTAATCATTCCTTCTGCACGAGCTGCTTTTTGTATTTCGGCGCTTGTAGACCGTTTAAGAATGAGATCTTGAATATTTTGACTTATCTCAAAAACTTCATAGAGCCCCATTCTTCCCTTGTACCCGCCCGGAGTTTCGGGGGCATCATTGCCCTTGAATAAAGTATAAGCGTTTTGCCCCCTCAGTGGCAAGTTATCGTAGCCTAAATCTAGTGCAGCCTTCTTTCTATCCGCATCGGTTGCTGGTAGAAGCGCTCCAAGCGTTGCCTGAATGGCGGCCGTTTCGGCTTTATCTGACAGATAGGCTGTTTTATTATCACTTATACGACGCACAAGTCTCTGACCAATCACCGTGTGGACGGTACTGGCAATAAGAAACGGCTCAATACCCATGTCGAGCAGTCGTGGCAAAATACCAGCTGCGGAGTTGGTGTGCAGTGTACTAAAGACTAAGTGCCCCGTTAATGCTGCTTGCACAGCTAATTGTGCAGTCTCTTTATCACGAATTTCTCCAACCATCACCACATTTGGATCTTGTCGAAGAATTGACCGAAGTCCTGTAGCAAAGGTTAGGCCGACTTCAGTATTAACCTGAATTTGATTTATGCCTCCCATCTTGTACTCTACTGGATCTTCCAGCGTAACAATATTGACGGTGTCACTCTTAATTTCTTGCAGTAGTGCATATAGTGAGGTTGATTTACCTGAACCAGTTGGACCACTGGTCAAAATCATACCGTTCGACTGTAGCAGTGCTTTTTTAATAACCCGCAGTGCACGTCCGTGATAACCCATATCAGCCAAGTTTAGACTCGTCCCACTTTTATCTAGCAAACGAATGACAACTTGCTCACCCCACACGACTGGACTAATAGAAATACGAAGATCGATAGAATGATTGTCGACCATAATGGCAAAGCCACCGTCTTGAGGAATACGATGTTCGTCAATTTTTAGATTAGATAAAATCTTTATACGCGAGACTAATGCTGGTTCTGTGCTCTTAGGCAATTTCATAATTTCGCGCAATACGCCATCAATCCGAGCACGAATGCGAAGCATTTTCTCGAGTGGTTCAATATGGATATCGCTAGCCCTGTTTTTGGCAGCATATTCTAGAATCGTTGAAAGCGCCTTACTAATAGGAGAGTCTTGAACGATTGTCTGTACATTGTCTTTTTTTGCTGACTGTTTTTTGTCTTTTTTATCCTGATTCTCAATATTTTCGGCTGAAGCGTCCAACTCACCAACCATTCGACTATCTAATCGTTCCATGTACTGCTTCAATACACGCTTAATGCCTACTTCGCTTGCCGAATACACTTTTAGAGGACGACCAATTTTGTTTGCCAAGAAATCTGCTGCCTGGACGTTATCGGCATCGAGCATAGCGACTACTAGTCGGTGTTGCATCTCGCCTAAGGGGACCGCCATATATCGTTCAGCAATTTCTTGCGGAAGAAGCGTTAAAACATCGGGATCAATTCGAGCATCACTTAAATTTACGTATGGAACTTTGTTTACTTTTGCAATAGTACGCGTTAAATCCTCATCCGAGATACCGCCATCACTTATCAGTAAACTAAATATCGGGGTGCTCTCGGCGTCTGCTTGTTCATGCAAATGATCTAACACATCTGCAGTCAGCAAGCCTTGCTCGATTAGATCATCTTCCACTTGTTTTTGGACAGATGCTGATAGTACGCTCATGCTATGATCTTTTTATCGTATTAATTTTAGTTAGTTGAACCATTTACGGTTGAGGGTTTGAATTATCACCAATTTCAATCCTAATTGTTGGATTAATGGCTTCTTTATTAAAATATTTATCACTACTTACGGGAGGGTCAAATTTTGTTGACATCTTTTCAACGACTTCTGCTTTTTGAACCTTATTTTCACTCGGCGTTAACAGGAAGTTAGAAAGTACAACCGAAAATACCACACTGACTATTGCTACAACTGCAAACAATGCTATATCTTTTTGTTTCATGCTATTTTACATTTTCCGTTTTAATAATAAATGATTTTTCAGGAAGAACATAGGTGATTGCATCAAGGGTAACTTTTATGTCTTGGTTACTAGTACCAGCAGCAATTTTCAATTTTTTAGTTTGAAATGGTCTGATTGATTTTTCCATAGCTACGAATAACTCTTGGACTGATGAGCGCGATCCTTCTGCTTCAATTTGGAATGGAACTTCAATCAAAGCGCCGTTTTCTGCAGTCTCAGAAAGCTTAAGCTCATCATCTTGTCCTTTTATTCCCTCGATCTTGAGCTTTCTGTCTAGCATTAGTTTTTCTAAACTAGATAGTAGCGCAGGATAATCATATTTACTTGGTAATGCATCCAGAATAATTCTGGCGTTATCGCCATCTCTTTCACCGGTGCCTGTTGGGTTACCATCGATAATATTTGGTTTGGCTGTAGATATAAATTCGGTATATGAAGTAGTGAGGTCTTCAACTGATGCAATATTCTTTTCAAGCTGGTCTCGAGCATTTTCTTTAGCAGTTATGACACGTGACTGGTAAGATCGTTGCGTATATAGTGCTTTTGCAGAAACAAGAGAGAATACGGTCACAAAAACTGCTGCAGCAACAATCGAAACTACAGTAGCCTTGGACTTGTCTATTTGAACTTTTTTTGTTGATATATGTGCGTTAGCCATAATTTTTCCTATTGCTCATTTTTCTTTGGTAAGGCTTTATATAGTTCATTCTGTTCATTTACTTCCGATCTAGTTGTGGTGATTTTCGGTACTTCGAGTTCAATATTCTTATTATTGTCAAAAATTACTGGATCATATACCAATGTAATCTCGTAAGTTACTTCTTTATCTTTGCGTTCACTGCTAGACAATAGTGTAGAACTAAAAGGTTTTGTAGGATTAACTTGCCTCGTTTTATCCTCTGCGGATATTTCTACCGATTTGGTAAATTTGATTGTATCGACAAATTTATTCACCGATTCTAAGGACCCTGAGGTACCCGTTATTTTCATAGTTTTTAACTCATAGTCAATTTCAATTTCACCAATTGTTACATTTGCAGGAGTAATTTGACCCAAGTATTTGTCTAGTTTACTTATTTTGGGCTTTTGAGCATGAAGACTAGGCAGAGTATTAAGCTGATTCTGTATGGTAAGAATCTTGTTTAAATTTGGAGTTTCTTTTAGTGTCTTGACGCTTGCTTGAATGTCCTTGTTGACGTTATCGATATGTTTCTTTTGGAAAACGTAAACTGATAAAAATAACATTACAAACACAAAAACTGAAGAAGCGGCTACCAAAAAAGAAACAACAATTGCCGTTCGTTTCATTCGCTTTGCACGGATATACTGCTGCTTTACATCTGGGAGTAAATTAAACTGAATCATAAATCTCGCTCCGCTAACCCTGCAGCTACACCAAAGTGATTGGAGGCAGCAAGCAGTTCATTTTGACGGTCTGCGGGGAATGAAACATTCCTCCAGGCATTGCCGATTTCTACATTCATGCCAAATTTATTTGCAACATACAATGGGAAATCAGGCAAAGCTGAAGCACCACCGGTCATTATAATTCTTTCTAGAGCAGTACCGGGGTAGCGACCTTGGAAAAACTTAATTGACTTATCCATTTCTGTAATCAGTATATCAATTGTACCAATAATCGCATTGTATATCTGACCTTCTAACTTATCTTTGCTAAGCCCAAATTTATTTACAAATTGCTGTGCTTGCTTATCGTCAATATTAAGATTCTGCGTAGCAGCGCGTATGATAGCTTCGCTACCGGTAGGAATTGAGCGAGCTAACCTTGGTGCTCCCGCCATACAGACAACTATGTCTGTTGCTTGATTACCGATATCTATTACCATTTGTGGTGAAGTTGTTTCGAATGGAATCACTGCTCTGCTGAGGGCCATATGATCAGGCTCAAAAGCAATTACATTTAATCCAATGGACTCTAAGATATCTAGACGACTTTCAATAAATGAATTGGTCACACTAGTCAGTAATACTTCGATCTTATCTTTATCTTTTGCTGAATCGCCTATAACTGCCCAGTCAATTTTTGATTCAGCTAAAGGGGTTGGGATAAGCGAATCAGCCTGGTATTTAATGGTCTTAGCAATTTCATCAGCACTCAAACGATCAATATCTACCACTGTCGTAAACACGCGTTGGCTCGGTAATCCGACAGCGACATTACGAGTAGTCACATTAGCTTGTTCAACCAGATCTTTAATAGCCGTCGCTAATTTTTGTTGGTCTACTTTTGATTCACTGAGTGCAATTTTTTGCTCAAGAGGTACAAACGCATACTTCACCAGCGCCTTGGAACGACCAGAGTTATGCAGCTCGACCAATCGAACAGCAGTTGTGCCGATGTCTAGACCGAAAAATTCAGATACCCCACTCAGAATGCTCATATTGCACTGATTATAGCATAATCATAAGCGGAAATGGCAACAGTTTTATAAAATTTCATTCTTAAATTATCTAACAAAATTATAATACTGGAGGAAGATTAGAAATAAAGTCATAGTTATTATCAGATTCTGTATTTGCCAAAGAAGGTATTGGTGATTCAGCAAGGTAGTGACTAGGGTTAAACATGAAGACTTCAGCAGCGCAAACTTTTGTACTTGCAGGTACGACTGATGAACAATCAGCCCTTGGATTACCGGGATCATATGGCTTATCATCGGTTAATGCATTCCTTAGTGATCCATAAGTTCGTAACAGTTTTACATTTTTAGAAATGAACGATCCTTTAACGACTAGTTGGCGATTGCAGTCATTATATAATCTAGCCCTATCAGCTGGCGTATTAACATACAGCGTATTGTTATCAGTACATGTATAAATACTGCCCGACCCCGGTGAGGCACTACCCTGAGCCACATAGATTCCAAATAGTTGTGATACTGATTTGTTAATCTTAATACTTCCCTGAGTAATTATATAGAGGCTTGGTATCGCCTTGGGGTTTGCCCACGGACCTTGATTCGCTGTTATGCCGTCTCCTGTAATTGTTACGTCGCCGTTAACATATAAGTAGATATGTTGACCTGCCTCTATTGAGCTCGTATTTATTGTCAGATTCCCCGGGATTGTATATTTCCCTTCCATCGGTGCACCAGAAACTGAATCGTCTAGATCGATTGTGGAGACATTGAGCTCTGTTCCTTCTTTGTTAGTCCAGTAATTATGGGCACAAGATTTACCGATACTTTCCACCGAACCAACAGGAGCATTAGAAAAAGTTAATCTAGTGTCTTGTTTTTGCAGGGTTGCTGTATTAAAGCCATTAATAGCACCCAACGCATACGCTGCAAGTTGTGAACCAGAACCGACTCCGCCCGGCTTACTAAACGCTTCGATTTTAGCTGGTTTTGTCGTACAGTCAACGCTGTCTGTAAACGTACCACCCACTTTTACGTCGTTACCGTAGAACGATACATATGGTCTATTAGAAAACGTATCACAGTTTTCAGTAGGAACAGCATTTACCGTAGAGCCAGGCACGACTAGACCTCTATAATTTATTAGTGCAGAGGTCGGGCTTGCAGAAATCCGGGTACAAACTTGGTCACCTGGCCTTAATCCAAGCTTTGCTGGTAACAGTGGATCTGATAAAACAAACTGCTCTGGACCCCAAGATGAACTTATTGGAGTACTTAGGGGATTACTAGCTGGCTGTGGCAAATTGAACTTAGAAACAGTAATCACTTCTTCTGCGAGAGTAGTATGCCGTTTAACAAGGTACTGTCTATTAATTGTAGTGGTGAATGGCCGACCACTGAGAACCGCTCTGTTGCTAAAAGTTGCAGAAGTTGGATTCTCTTCATCATTTAACGCTGCATCCGCCGACAAAGTGTAATTTGAAGCAGTCGGCGCAGGCGGACTACACGCTGGCATCCTTACACGTCCAAAATTATAGGATGGACCTGCGCCAACGGCGTAGAAATACACATCATGTGCATTACCATCTAGAACATCTATACCCGTACTCGCCGGGGCATTTCGAGGATCCACCCTAAATCCATGATCATTGCCTAGCGGAGCGTATGCTGCAGCAACATCTGGACGAGACTGGTTAGCATAACCAATATTCCAGCCCTTTGCACCAGGTTGGCCTGCAGGAGCATCAAAGTAGAGATGCACTTCAACGGTATCAAAAAATGCCGCCCTGTTGAATATCCACCCCTGGATCAAATCACACCTTACTGCTTCAATATTGTATGCACTCGGAATCATGTTTTTGGTATAGTAAAAATCGGTATATAGCTCACCCCTACCATTTATTTCACTTGATTGCCAGTCTGGCCAACCAGGGTATCCATCAAAAAGACCTCTAAAAGTACTCTGTCCTGTATATGTATAACCTGCGGGATGACTAACGATGTTCCATACCGGCTGATTTCCCCAGCAGTTGTCATCAAATATAGCAGGAGTTGTAAACGTCTTGGTACCCGTCCACTGCGCACCACATACGTGGTTAGCTCTATAATGACTGAACCTTGTCCCAGAAATCTGAGCCAGTGCCGGAGCATCCCATGACTTCATATTAAATGTAACAATATGGGAGTTACATCCACCAACGACTTGGGCTTGAGCCTTACTGAGACCTATTGAAGATATCGTTGAAGTAGATTGCTTTGCAAAAGAAAGTAGTGTGTCTGATGGTACTGCCATATAGGCAAACTTAGAAGTAGCATATTGCTTTTTAGATTTATTAAGAAAATCTTTCCAGGAACCATACTTTCCACCACTTATACCTTCAAGCCTAATTATTGAATACGTTCCTGCTTTGGACGCAAATACATCCGTATAGTCTCCCACCTCATTTAATTCATCTATCTTATCAACAACTTTTTTCTGGTTGGACACAACTACACCATAGTAATTATCAATATCCTGTTCGTTTAGTGTATCTACCCCTGGAACAAATCTTTCTCGAAGTGTCGCTATAACAATAGTTCTTTTTACATATTGTTCCCAATCTAGATCATCTTTTTTATCCTTATCAAACTAATTAACGTCTGCTTTTTTAGCAATTTCTTCCTTACTCTTTTTTTGCTGCATCATGGGAACTATATCGGTGTTAATACGTTTCACTACCTCATCTCTTAATTTTTTTACTTCTTCAGGAGATTTATCTAAATAAACGGGTGCATCAAGAGGAGTTTCTACAAATAATAACGTTTTTTGACCTATTAGCTTACCGCCGAGATGTTCCTGCATGCTTTTATTCTCGTTACGAACTTGCATCATTTTTTTTATAAAAGGAGAATAAATGACATTTAGAGAATTATATCTTCATTATG
>CAYMTU010000048.1:0-7713 GCA_964393455.1 uncultured Candidatus Saccharibacteria bacterium | reverse complement strand
ACCGTATCGCCGATGACAAACGCAGGACGAGAATAGATATAGTATGCGTACCCCGCTGCTGCTATACCGAGCATAACGATTAGAACGCATAGCACTATAAACGCTTTTTTATTACGCCTGAAATTAAATCGTCCAAAACGACTTCTTTTTATGCTGACACTAACCGGTTGAGGTGTTGAACCTTCCATATGCATCTGATTGTACTTATGCTTTCGAGTAATTGCAACGTAGTTTTACAATATCGGTGGTAAACTCGTGTAGTATTCGTAGCCACTGTTGCTCGGTATGGTGCTGAGTTCTGGTTTAGGACCAAGGAGGAACATTTCTGGACCTAATTGAATGACTTCTGCAGAACGGCTGCTGTTCGATCGAGATTCGGTAGCAGCTGTTGCGTTGCGCATTGAGCCGAACGTTCTTAAGAATTGTGTTCGCTGAGAAACTAATGAGCCTCGTATGTTTAGCTGTGTGTTACAGGCCGACTGCAGTTGTGCGTCGCTGTACCTCGTTCCATTCGGTTGCGCACATGTCAGTATATGACCGGTGCCAGGAGTGCTTGGTTGAGCGACGTAAAATCCAGTTATGTTCTGTACGCCGGGGTCAATGGTAATATTACCCTTCACATACACATGGAGTGAAGGAATGTTGTCGGTTGTAGCCCAATTTGGATTTGCATAAGTGATGTTATTTGTAATACGTAAGTTACCGTCGATGTATATAGCCGCTCGAACGTCATTTGGTATTAAGCCCGACATAGTTGTGGACCCGTTGTAACGCCTGCTTCCATTGGTAAGAGCGCCCACATCGATGGTGGCTGGTGCTGAATTTACCGGTAATCCATTCGACGCTGAGAAATAGTCTGGTTTACATTGTGAACCACCAAAATTACCACCAAATACGGCTGCGGTACTGTTGGCAAAGCTAAGGCCCTTTGGTGCTCTAGCAGTATTCCTGCCCGAAGCGAAGCCATTGATGGCTCCGAAAGCTTGAGCTGCTAAGTTGACGCCCGAACCCAGGAAAGCCCCATTGGTGAACGTGTTAATGCCACTTGCTAATGCACAGTTACCACCGGCGAATGCTCCACCTGCGTTTACGTCTCCACCGTAGAAAGAGACGCTAGGTTTGTCGACAATTCGCCGACAAGCTGGAGGTTGCAGAGTACGAAGTGCCGGTGCAACAGTTGTCTGAACACCTGTAGTACTGACCGTTACCTGTCCTGGGTTTGCTGAAATTGATACACAGAGCTGGTCGCCTGCAGATAGATTAAGCTTGGGTACTGGGTCAACAATTCTGTCTGTTCTATTTGACGACGCTGTAATTGTTTGCGAGAGTACCGCTGGTCCTGGAGTTGGTGGTTCAAAGTTACCAACGGCAATATCTTGCGTTGTGTTGTTGGCTCGCAGTACGTAGTAACGTCGAGTGATTGTAGAGGAGAATGATGGACCATCTAGCGTGGCACTTGAGTCGAATGTAACAAGGCCCGGGTTCTCGTCATCAGGAGATAAGCCTACGGAAGCGCTGAGGTTGTATTGGGAGGGCGTTGGTGGACACGTTAAATAAAAATCTACACTTTCGAATGGATAGTAAACCTGAACTCCATTTCTATTTGTTATTCCGACCCACTGCCAAATATACTTCTTACCCTTGCGCAATGTTACATCGGTCTGTGATGGAGCTCCCTCGCCAGATCGTTCGTATATAATTCGCGTGTTGGTAAGATTTAAGCCTGGGCCTTCGTCGAATTCGAGCAGCTGAATAGTGAAAGGAGGTTGATAGCTGGTACCATTATCATCGTCGAACCAACGAAGCGTTGCATTTATAGAAGTGGTGGAACCTGTAAATCTTGAACAAGGTGGCTTAAATGGTAAGTTATAAGTATCAGTTGCGCTACTACCTGGCCTCCCTAGGAAAGTTTGGGTTGACGATATCCCCCACCCAGCTGTTGCAATACTTCCAGTCCAGTAACCATTACCCTCGACTTTAAAAACATTAAGTGGCCCATTGATCGTTGAATTAACAGGATTTATATATGCTTTTACAATTCCGGTGAATAATCTTGTACCAAATGGGGTAACGTGGCTTGGATCGCTAGATTGCGTAAGTGCACCCGCGGGAATATTTAGTGTTACGGTGCCGCAACCAGTAGCTCCTGCATTAGTCTGTTGAGTATTCGAAACACTATTCCTGACATCAAAAAGTCGAATACTGCCATCTGGATTAGCGCCGTGAAGCTCAAAAATTGTCGGGCGATAGCTATTAGAATCCCAGCCAGAGCCAGCATTGCAATGATTTCCATGAATAAACTGAATTGATCCTCCAGCGTTTGATCCGCCATAAATACGAATCCATACTTCAGGCGAATATAGCAAATTGCCTCCCTGACCGTTAGTACTACCGGCAGACACTGTATAGTAGATATCACTATCTTCGGGTTGAACATTAGCTGGTGCTGCTTGTACTCGACTGCTAAATACGACCAGCCCAGTAATCGAAAGTATCGTTGTTATTATTAAAATTCTAATATATTTCATAATTATCCCTGGAATTCCGTACTTTCTATTTGTTCCTTGGGAACCTGATACTTTTCATTATCTTTCTGTTTATATGGTCCTTCGACATACGTTCCTGATAGTATGCTCTGTAGTATATAGCCGTCTTTCGGATCTTTATTGGGATTCTTCGTGTACAATTCGGCACCTTTTTTAGCATATTCTACTGCTTTATCTTTTTTATCTACTGCAACTGCAGCTCGACTAATGAGCACATAGAACTCAAGTTTATTGACTAACAATTCTTGCTTATCATTTTTTTCTAATAATTTGTATGCTTCTTGATATTTATACTCGTCCATTAACTTATTTGCTTCATTTAAAACTGCCGATGAGCTAACTGCAGTCTCGGTACGATTATTTTTATACAACATATACCCGCTAAACACTAAAACTAGTGCTAGTAAAAGAAAAACAATGATGTTACGTCGTCTCTGCTTTGAATCTGATGCCATGTACTGAGGTTTTGTACCTGTAACAGAACTAGAATTTATCCCACTCTTAGTATTTTTCATAATATATGATAATTCTACAATAAAGCTTATGTAAATGCATCTTTTTTATATACACCCCTGAATTTGATTTTTTAATCTGTTATAATAGGTCATATATGAGTTCACTTAGTATCGGAATCGTCGGACTGCCGAACGTCGGTAAGTCTACCCTGTTTAACGCATTGACTGATGCAGAAGTTTTAGCTGCTAATTATCCATTTGCGACAATTGAGCCAAACACAGGTATCGTGCCAGTACCAGATCCTCGACTAGAAAAACTTCGCAAGCTTTATAACGCTCAGAAAGTAATCCCTGCAACCGTGACTTTCGTAGATATTGCCGGATTGGTCGCCGGTGCATCTGAGGGCGAAGGACTTGGAAACCAGTTCTTAAGCCATATCAGAAGCACCAATGCCATTGTCCATGTAGTTCGGGCATTCACTGACAGCGATATTTTGCACGTAGACGAACAACACGATCCAAAAAAAGATATCGATGTCATTAATACTGAGCTTGTACTTGCGGATATACAGACACTTCAAAAACGACTTCCCCGCATAGAGAAAGAATCCAGAGCGAACATAAAATTGAAGCCAATGGTTGAAAGCTACCAGAAGCTACTTGCTGGACTCAATGAGGGCAAACTTGCAAGCGAACTAAATATTGATCCGGAACATATTGTCGACCTACAGCTCATAACTGCAAAGAAAGTAATCTATGTGTTCAATGTCGATGAAGCAACGCTGACTAACAGCGAAAAACGCAATGAACTAGCAACACTTGTCTCCCCATCAAAAAGTTTGTTCATCTGCGCCAAACTTGAGAGTGAGTTGCGCGGACTCGATGAAAATGATCGTGCTGAGATGCTCGAAAGCTATGGACAATCAGAGTCTGGTCTTGTTCAGCTTATCCATACTGCCTACGATATCCTTGGTTTACAAAGCTACCTGACTGCTGGCGAGAAAGAGGTTCGGGCCTGGACAATTAAGAAAGGTTACTCTGCACCACAAGCTGCAGGTGTAATCCACGGGGATTTTGAACGAGGTTTTATTGCGGCTCAAATAGTAGATTATGACGACCTTATGACGGCTGGATCTGAACAAGCAGCAAAAGCCGCTGGCAAAATGAGAACCGAAGGTAAAAGCTACATCATGCAACCTGGTGATATTGTCGAATTCCGCTTCAACGTCTAACCTCGTCTTCACAATGGTCTACATTCTCAGTTTTAATGATTATATTCGTTGACCAGCAGTGTTCAATGCTCTGTATTGAACACTGCTAGCTGGCCTGGTGGTTATGGGGTCAACGCCAGTTTTCGACCATTTCCTGTACGGTTTTGATAATCACCGAATGCGGTGGTATATGGTTGTCCTCGTAGTAATGATTTACACCCATAAAATTCTGTATGACATTGAGGCATGCTATTTCATCGGCAACAAGGTGCATCTTGTCGACCGTATTTACGCTCGCGAATGGCGTGGCAATAATAAGTTTTGTATACTTGATGGATTTCAAATACAACATTGCCGAGTCTATCGAAACGCTACTACCAAGGCCATCAGCTATAAGTATTACGGTATGCCTCTTTAGCATGTCGCGCTTTATGACTCCCATCCGACCAAGTAAGCGGTGCATTTTGCTCAGTTTTTCTAGTTTTTTCTGTTCAAAGAGCTGGCTGTATTCCATGTTGAATTCATCTATTTGCCCTGTTGTATAGGCGCTGTTGTATCCGTACCCACCATCCTGGTTAATACTTGCAACAGAGTCTGGTTCTCCGGGTGCATCGATTCCTTCAGTCAATAGCATTGTAATTGGACACTCCAAAACTGCTGCAGCTTGAGCTGCAACCACCACCGCTCCGTCTGATAATGCTACTAGGGTACACTTTTCATCTTTATACTTAAGCAATTTATCTGCTAGCTGCTTGCCGGCCTCAACCCTATTTGTAAAATACATACTAGTAATCTTACGGAATCTAGCTAATATAGTCGAGCATGGTTATGTACTTTTTTTAAGTAAATAGAATCTTTCACGATTGCCTTTTGCGCCAGCGATATCTGAATCTGCCTTATTGATAATGACAAATTGACTGCGTGCCCAAGTTTCGAAATCTTTTAAAATTTCTCGACGAACTTTTTCGTTTTTTATAACTCCGCGGTGTGTTAAGCTGCTCTGCTTAGCTTCAAACTGGGGTTTGACCATAGCAATAATTTGCGACTTTTTGCTACATAGTTTGGCTACACTTGGTAAAATATCTCGTAAACTAACGAAAGATACGTCGGCGACTACGACGTCGATTTGACTGGTGGTACTAAAATTTCGTATATCAGTTTGTTCGTGAAGCTCAATACGTGGATCGTTATGAAGACTTGGATGTAATTGGTTGCTCCCAAGTTCTACGGCAATTACTTTTTTAGCACCGTGACGGAGCACATATTCGGTAAAACCCCCCGTTGATGAGCCAACATCCAGCACTGTTTTATCCTGAAATGGTACATCGAGTATTTGAGCAACACTCGCAAGTTTTAAGCCGGCACGAGATACATACTGCTCTTTCGCAGTTAGTACAATATCCGCATCAGGCCATACCAAGGTCCCAGCTCTTTTTACTGCCAAACCGTTGACGGTAACGTTTCCTAGTTTAATCTGATTTTCTGCCTGACTGCGTGAAATAACCAATTCTTTTTGCAATACTAGTTGATCTAGCCGTACCTTATGATTGTTCATAGTAGTAGCCTATCAGCTGGTTGATACATTCCAGCATTTAAATCTAAGATTTCTTCTGCTGGTCGTGTCATCAGCTCTACAATGGTGCTTCCTTCGGCAAGTCTACGCTGCACTTCAGTGATTCCCACGATTATACCAGGGGGTGGGCTATCACTAGTTATATCAAGCCACTCTGATCTGACTTCATCATCTTGACCGTCGCGCGGCCACCTATAATTGCGTTGATCAAACATTGCTTTTCTCATCGCTAAATATTCTGTAGTACTTGAAAACTGAGCAACCATATTTGCTTGCTGAAAAGCATTTTCAGAACCTAATACAATGTGACTAAGGGTATCTTCGGCAACATGTGCTAAACCCTCTGATGCGATATGTTCAATAAGGCTTGGTTCATCTGAAAACTCAGACCTGATAGCATGCACTAGTTCATGACCTAAAGATAACGTTAGGTCAAAGAGAAATCTTGCTACTTTTCTATGCTTAATATGATCAACTCTGATATGCATATCGATGTCCGTTGGACCATCTGACGATCCCCAACATTCTTCGCTTCTTCCACAACGCCAAATATTAATTCGTTTAGGTTGAGCATATTCAAAACCGATCTCCTCAATTGCTAAACGACTAAAATCTATGGCAGTCTGCATTGTAGGCTCTACGACTTTTTTTTGTCGCTTCGGCCACCTACCCCCACCCCACGCAAGCTCTATGCTGGGATTATTCATGCATTTACTCTTTTACACGCTCGCGATATGCACCTGTGGTGGTGTCAACGTTAATTAGATCGCCTTGTTTGATAAATGCTGGTACCTTGACGGTAATTCCAGTTTCGAGCGTAGCATCTTTGAGTACGTTACTCGTTGTGTCGCCTTTAACGACATCTTCTGTATAGGTAACCAGAAGTGGCACGTTTTTAGGTAAATCAATATTTATAACACGTCCATCAAAAAGCTGTGCTTGCACTTTATCGCCTTCTTTTAAAAATCCTGCCTGATCACCAAGAATCGAAGCTGGAACTTCAAACTGCTCGAAAGTATCTTCTTCCATAAAGAAGAACGTGTTACCGTCGTTATACAGATACTGCACATTTCGATTACTAACGTCAGCATACTCAAGTTGTTCATTTCCTTTAAACGTTTTGGCCAGCACGCTACCATCGATCAAACTTTTTATGCGTACGTTAACGATAGAACCGCCGCGGCCCATAACCTTTTGGGAATACTCAACTACTCGATATGGCGTACCATCTAGCTTGAATATCACCCCTTTTTTTAAATCTGTAATACTGAGTGCCATACTAATTCCTTTCTATAGTTTCTGAGTCGCTTGGCGCATATCATTTGAATGCTGAATAATTTCATCAATGTGACGATAGTCCATAATCGTATCGTCAGTGAATGCTTCGAGAATTTTAATTATTTCTTTTATTCGATTCTCGATAGATAGCTTTTGCTTTTTTGCTCGAATATCTAATATAAGATTTTCTACTTCTTTGGTTAAAGACTGAGCATGGGCATGACGAGGTTGGTCAAGATTATTCCTTACCTTATTTTGAAGCTGTTCTGCTTGTTTACGTAGTTCGTCCATTAAAAGTCTCTCCTAAAAGTATATTGTATATGGTATGCAGTATTTAGCTATTTAGCATCAGCACTGCGTATTAGTCCTGTCATCAATCGACCGACCGAAACTAGTAGTTCATTGACTTTCAGTAAATCAGTTTCATGAATATATCCAATACCCTGTGCTATTAATAATTGACACTCAACTTCAGAAAGCGAACCCATGCCCATATGATAAAAATGAATTTTATCTTTTTTAGTTTGTCTACTAAAACCTTCTGCAATGTTTGAGGCAACTGATACAGATGCACGTCTAAGTTGATTTGCAAGCCCGAACTTTTCATCATCAGGAAATGACTTAGTTATTTCATAGACCATAAGAGCAAG
>CAYMTU010000047.1:0-7765 GCA_964393455.1 uncultured Candidatus Saccharibacteria bacterium | reverse complement strand
TCCGCACCTAGACAGGCCGGCTGGCCAAGTGATTGTAAACTAGTCGGTTCGGGAGTCTTGGTTTAATAGCTTCGCTCGCATCTCCCTAAACCGCTTCTGTACATCTTCAGCTTGTTCTTCGGGCGTCGATGGTACATCTTCTGGTTTTGAGGTTTGCTTACCTTTCGTGCTTGCATTTCCCTGCTTTTGCTCGCTAGGCTTGCCACCACCAATAACATTAACAACAGGGATTACGATTGGGCTACGCTGCGTTTGTTCAAATAGGAAATGAGTCACATGCTCACGAATTTCTTGCTTAAATCTATCCAGATCAACGCGCTTAAATCGCTGACTAACAGCACGACGAAGCTCTGCTCGGAAGTTATTCATAAGCTCCTCGTTATCGCGCATATAGATAAATCCACGACTGATGATATCAGGACTGGTTGCCAAATTTCCGGTTCGTTTATCTACGGTCAGTACGACTGCAACTAAACCTTCTTCAGCTAGCATCAATCGATCTTTGACGACAATATTGCTTACCACAGCTCCAGTCTGATCAACCAGCACTGTTCCATGAGGAATTGTTCCTGCTGGTTCCATGCTGTCTGCTGTAAAGGCGATAACTTCTCCATTATCAGCATTGATCGTATTCTTCCTAGGAATACCTTGATTAATCGCAATATCAATGTGGCGCTTCTTTGCCGTATAGTCACCGTAGATTGGTACAAAAAACTTAGGTTTTGTGACGTTAATCATGTCTGCGTACTCTTCGATGCTTGCATGTCCAGAGACGTGCAATGGACCATGCTCATCAACATCGCGAGTAATATGCTGAAACACGTGCACACCTTTTTTCATAAGGTCATCAACCATTGAACGGATCTTGGCATCGTTTCCAGAATATGGAATCGGCGAGCTAGATAAAATTACTGTGTCCTGCTCTTTAAGTTTAACGTGACGGTGATCACCGCTGCTCATGCGTTGCAATGCAGAACTTGGCTCACCTTGAGAACCGGTGCAAACCACCACGAGATCCTGATCGTTCATGGTAGCGGCCGACGCAATCGGCACGAATGTACCTTTTGGAATTCGTACGAAACCATGGCGTACTGCCATTTCGAGCGTACTCACCATGCTTCGTCCATCCATGGCAACTTTACGATTATGCTGAACTGCTGCATTGATGATCATTTGAACACGGTTCATGTTGGTAGAAAAAAGCCCAACAAATATTCTTCCGGGGGCATTTTGCATAATGTCAACGAAGCTCTGTTCGATGGTACTCTCACTTGGTGTTCGACCAGGACGATCAGTCGTCGTACTTTCGCTTAGTAGTGCTAGTACGCCTTCGTTTCCAAGTTCTTCGAGTCGTTGCATATCTGTCTTTTCATGATCGAGCGGATTTGGATCGAATCGGAAATCTCCCGTGTTAATTAATCGTCCTACCGGCGTATCAAGAATAATGCAGGTACTGCCAGGAATGGAGTGCGTGACACGCACAAGCTCAACAAAGAAATTACCGATTTTTAATCGTTCATGAGTGTCTTCATTCATCATTACTGTTTTGAGTTCAAAACCATCAGGCATTGGTAACCCAAAGTTACCAAAAATTTCTTCAACGCGACCAATGGTAAATTTGCTTCCGTAAATAGGTGCTGGAAATTTTGGCACGATATGTGGTAAACCACCGATATGGTCAAGGTGGCCATGGGTGATGACATAAGCCCGAATTTTATGACGAATAGACTCGAGGTATGTGGTATCTACAATGCCATAATTAATACCCGGCAAATCAACACCAAGGTCGTTACCACAGTCCATAATAATTGCATCATTCATGTATTCGACGAGGATGGTGTTCTTTGAACCACCACCATCCATACCGCCCAGTCCCACAATTTTGAGACGTGGAGTATCGTCAATAAAATTAGCTCGTTGAGAAGTGACCTGCCCTTTACTGCTCGCATCAAGATGTTGATTGGCGATTCGAGTCGCATCTTCTAGATTACGTTTTTGGGCACGCATTGCAGCGCCTCGGGAGACACTTCGCCCTGCAGGTGCTGGTTGTGACGGATTACTATTAGTCCGTCGATTGTTATTATTTTTTGGTCGATTATTTTGTCGGCCGTTTTGTTTCGAACCGTTATTTGGTCTCGCACTTGGTGCTTGACCATTGTTCGAATTATTTTGATTATTTGGATTCATTCTTTTCCTTTCTTTATAGTAAAAGAGTTTGTCTTAATTTGTGTTCATTAGTAATTGTGGAATTTTTGCGAAGTCTTCCATTAGAGTACGGCGAAGTCCGCCATTGTATAAGGCTGCTGCTGGATGGTACAACGGTAAAATTGTATATTTTTTCGTTATACCATTAACTTCTACTTCAAAAGTTTGGGGCTGACCATGGATTTCACTAATCTGCATACCTGACAGAAAGCAACTTGTGCTATGCCGTCCGAGTGTTACGACAACTTTTGGGCTAATTACTTCAAGCTGAGCATAGAGAACTGGTAAAAAAGCTTCCTTTTCTGCCACGCTTGGATCGCGATTTTCAGGTGGTCGAAACTTCACAATGTTGGTTATGTAAATGTCCGGTCTTTGCAAGTTGATACTGAGCAGCATTTGATCTAAGAATTTGCCTGCGGCACCTACAAAAGGTTCGCCCGATTCATCTTCTTTCTTACCCGGTGCTTCTCCTATAAATACGATTTTCGCATCTATACTTCCACTTCCAAAGACTAAATTTTTGGCTGTATTGGCCAAATCTGGACAGATATTTTTTCGTTCTATATCTGCCCTAATTCGGTCAAGACGTTGCTGCTTGGTCATTATGTATTTTTAAAACGAAATGCCTTAAAGAAACGATTAAACCCAAGTAGCGCCAAGAGGATCAATATCCCATACTGCTGCAAACTACCCGTATCGCTTGCTCGAAGAAAAACTAACCAGACTCCAACAAAACATAACACTCCTGAAATAAATAGCCCTATTCGGCTTTTTAAGAAATGGTTGCTAGTTTTTGTCACGCATAACTCCTTGTCAAATTACTTAGAGGTCTCTCTGGCAGCAGCTTTCATGCTTAGTTGCAGGCGACCACGATCATCGATAGCGACCAGTTTCACGTTAACTCGGTCACCTTCCTTAACAACATCACTTGGCTTATTAACTCGCTCTTCAGACATTTCGCTCACATGCACAAGACCATCTTTACCAGGCATAACTTGTACGAAAGCTCCGAAGTCCATAACGCTCACAACAGGTACATCTTTATATATTTTACCAACTTCTGGCTCAGCAACAATGGTTTGAATCCATTGAATAGCCGCTTCGATACTATCACCATTTGGACTGGCAATCATGATGGTTCCATCATCTTTGATGTCTATCTCAGCGCCTGTTTCGCCAGTAATTTTCTGGATGGTCTCGCCACCTTTACCGATCACCTCACGAATCTTATCTGGGTTTATCTTGATAGATTCAACACGTGGCGCATACGGGCTCAGTGTCTTTCGAGGCTCTGATAGTGTCTGCATCATGCTATCTAGAATAAATGCTCGACCTGCCTTCCCCTGTTCTAACGCTTCAGCCAAAATCTTAATGTCTAGTCCGTGAACTTTCATATCCATTTGTAGCGCGGTAATACCTTCAGTAGTCCCCGTAACCTTAAAGTCCATGTCACCAGCAAAGTCTTCTGCATCAGCAATATCGGTAAGAATTATTGGTCGATCACCATCGAGCATTAGTCCCATGGCAATACCACTCACTGGTCGCTTGAGCGGTACACCAGCGTCAAGTAGCGCTAAGGTACTGCTACACGTTGCTGCCATACTAGTACTTCCGTGCTGACTCATAATCTCAGTTACTGCACGTATGGTATATGGAAAATCAGAGTCAGATGGAATGACTGCAGCCAATGCGCGCTCAGCTAGTGCACTATGACCAATTTCTCGGCGTCCTGGACTCCCAAGTCGCTTGATTTCACCAACAGTGTAGCCTGGTGCATTGAAGTGGTGCATGTAACGCTTTTCACCTTCGCGCTCCATTGTATCAATTAATTGTGCGTAGCTGAGCGGTGCAAGTGTCACAATGTTCATTCCTTGGGTCATACCTCGAGTAAACAATGCCGATCCATGAGCTCGAGGCAAGAAACCGACCTCATGACTGAGTGTTCGAACTTCGGTAAGCTTACGTCCATCTGGTCGTAGGCCATCTTCGATAATCCCCTTACGTACATCTTTGTTGGCAGCTGAAGCAAAAGCATCCTCGTAAGAATTTTTTACCGCTTCATAATCGTCGCCCAGTTTGTCTGCAAAATGTGCCAGCATATCTTCGCGAATAACATGCATCTTTTCGTGCCTATCAGGATAATTGGTGCGAATCTTATCGCCCATTTTACCTTTTAGGTACTCATCAACTTCTTTTTGTATATCTTCACTAGGGAGACTTAGCTCATACTCTTGTGGCGTAACGCCGACTTTCTTAACAAGTTCTTTCTGGAGCTTAATTGCTGGCTGGATTGCTTCTTGAGCAAACGCGAGTGCTTCGACAACTTTAGCCTCAGACACTTCGTTAGCTCCAGCTTCAACCATCATAATGGCATTTTCGGTTCCAGCGGCGACGAGGTCGAGTAGTCCGCTATCGAGTTCGCTGTTCGATGCAAAGGCGGTGAGTTTATCATCTACAATTCCAACTCGTACACCAGCAACTGGTCCTTCAAATGGAGCGCCGGTGAGCATTAGGGCTGTACTGGCAGCGATCATACCAATCATATCTGGGCGGAAGTCTGGATCCATACTAAGCACGGTGGCGACGCACTGTACTTCGTGACGGTAGCCTTTTGGCCATAGCGGTCGAATGGGTCGATCGATTAAACGACCGATTAAAATTGCATCCTCAGATGGGCGACCTTCTCTTTTGATAAATCGGCTACCACTAATTTTGCCCGCTGCATACATTTTTTCTTCGTAATCGATGCTTAGTGGAAAGTAGTCCATAGTCACGGGCTTTTTACCGACCATGGCTGTCCCCATGACGACGGTATCACCGTAACGCACTAACACGCTGGCGCTGGTTCGAAAACCAATTCGATTAACTTCTAGGCTGAGCGTTCGACCGCAAAATTGCGTCTCGACTTTTACAATGTCTTTTCCAAGTGGATTTATAGTTGTATTCTTTCCCAAGAGATATTCCTTTCAATTCGTTGCAGGTTGCAAATATACAATTGTCTTGCCCTTGTGCTATCACGGCAACAACGGTATATCTGATATCTACAACGAAAGAGTTTTTAGTTTAATGTGCACAAGCTCTTGCCCTGAAAGGGCAATCTAGTCTATGCAAATTAGCGGTCTTTTATCGGCGAATCCCGAGCTTCTTGATAAGCGCGAGATACTCTGCACTATCGTGATCGGCAATATACTTTAGATGTCGCTTTCGTTGACCGACCATCTGTAGTAAACCGCGTCGAGCCATGAAATCTTTTTTGTTCACTTTTAAGTGTTCAGTAAGTTCTTTAATGCGCGCAGTAAGGATTCCGACCTGTACAGCACTGCTGCCGTTGTCGTTCTTTGCCTTTTGTAAATCAGTAATAATTGCTTGTTTTTTCTCTAGTGTAATCATATGTTAGATACACTTTAACAGATTGAATAAACTTTTGCAACAGATTATTTGTTCATACTTTCTATTAGTATCGTGTCGCCGCCTACATTGCGGGCGAAGTATGAATCGTGTGAAATATAAATTACTGCACCGTGATACGTCTCAAGCGCATTCTCTAGCTCTTCAATACTTGGGAGGTCGAGGTGATTGGTCGGTTCGTCGAGCACCAAAATGTGTGGATCGCCTGCGAGCATATTCATTAATTGAAAACGGGCTTTTTGTCCCCCACTCAATCTTTGCATCGGGACATCGGCATCAGTTGCAGGGTTAAATAGATAATCTCCTAGCAGCTGCTTAATCTTTTGATCGCCAATTGGGACGTCTTTTGCCATAAATGCTTGTTCTATGGCTCCTCCGAGCGTCATAGACAGGTACTTTTCATCAATCTCTTGTTCGTACACGCCAATGTTTAGTTCCCTTTCACAAAGAATCGTCCCCGCAAAAAGCGTTGATTCTAATTGCTTGTCTTGGACTTTAGCAATTATTGCCTTCACCAGCGTTGACTTACCGGCACCGTTGCGCCCATGCAATCGAATTCGATCTCCTTCACGTAGTGAAAAACTAATATCACTAAATAGCGGTACATCGTCATAGCCCAAACTAACCTTTTGTACTTCGACTAGAAGCCTGCTGGTTTCTGATTCTGCCGACTTAGCGCCAACTTTAATGTTCTTAGCCTTGTGTTTCTGATAGGCAGCACCCATTTTATCGCTCAATTCTTCAACCGAATCACGGTCTATCCAGAATGTCGGCATCTCGGTTTTTTCTAATTCTGCAAGTTCCTTTGCAGCTTTTTGTTCTAATGATTTAAAACGAGCAATAGTGCCAGGGTCGCGTGACTTTTCTTTCAATCTTCGGAAGCGTATGACGTTGTCTTTGAGATTGGCAATCCGCCGCTGTACCATGCTGTACTGGTTTACTTCGCTGGTTATTTTAACGGCGTTCACACGCAGGTAATCATCGTAGTTGCCAGGGTAGCTAAACGCCTGCTCGTCTCGAATCTCTATGATTCGGTCGACTGCTTGCAGGACATCGCGGTCATGAGTAATCACCACTATTGCCTCTCGGGCGCTTTTAAACCACTTCAGAAAGGCTTTTTTGGCAACGTAATCCATGTGGTTTGTTGGTTCATCAATGAGCGCCAGGTGTGCCCGAGCTCGTTGAACTTTTACCAGCTCTACCATACGCTTCTGACCGCCGCTTAGGTTTTTGAGTGGACCTGTCGCTTTATCCTCAACAACCTGATAAGCACTCAAAGCTTCGATGATTTCTGCCTCTACTTCAAAGTAGCCGAGTTGGCTAAAGCGCTCGAGGGCATCTGAGTAAATATGCATTTTGCGATTACTCTCACCCATAGTTGTTGGGTACGTATCGAGAATATGCTTTAGCTTAGTGTATTCGGGAAGATCGTCAAGAATATACTCGAGTACTGAAAGCTCTTCGTATCCATGATGCTCTTGCCTACTACCTATGAGAATCGCTCCCCTTTTGAGCCGAACGTTGCCGTCATAGTCCGAGTCTTCACCGGTCATAATATGAAGCAGTGTCGTTTTACCGGTACCATTACGGCCGACTAATCCAATCTTTTCACCATCTTGAATCTCCATATGAAGGTCTCGGTACAGTATTTTGTCACCAAATGACTTTTCGGCAATGTCTATAGAAATAACCATTGTTAAAACATCCTACTTTAGGATTCTACGCAGTGCTACGAGCGTTTAACAGGTTGATCATTCAACTATTATAACAGATGAGAGGAGTTCTGGCGTCATTTGATCGATGCTCATTGCGTCTGAAACGTTAAAATCACCAATTTGGGTTCGCCTGAGATCACTCATGTAGGCGCCTGTTTTGAGGCTCTCACCTATGTCTGCTACGAGCGTGCGTATGTAGGTTCCGCTAGACACTTTTGAGGTAAATGTTAGGACCGGATATTCATACTCAATCTGTTCAATTGAATAAATAGTGACCCCACGTGGTTTAATTTTTACGTCTTTACCCGCTCGAGCCAGTTTATATGCACGTTGTCCATCAATCTTTATTGCCGAGTATGCCGGTGGAATTTGCTGAATTTTACCTAAAAACTGCTTGACAGTTTCATTAACCTTTTCCAGAGTAGGAATCTCGTCAG
>CAYMTU010000046.1:0-7769 GCA_964393455.1 uncultured Candidatus Saccharibacteria bacterium | reverse complement strand
GAGCGCTGGATGTCCTTCGTAATTTGCAGGGTCGAACGCAGCTTCAACAGCTTCAGCAGTAAATTGATCATTATTATTGATAAGTGACTGTTTAAGCTGATCGATTCTTTGACCTGGCTTGATAGTAACTAATTTGCTGGATATTTTACCTTTAGTAATGATGTCGACGATGTCTTGAACACTTTGACTGGGTGCAATGGCATAGGTTCCCGCCAATATTTTATCTTGCAATCCATTATTTCGGACATACTGAGTAAAGGCCCACTCACTACGTATAAGCTGCTTTTCTTTCAGTATCGTCGCAACATCAGCTACTGACGAACCAGTTGGGATATTTACTGTCTTTGCCGTTTGATTTGCGCTAACTGCTTGTAGATTCTGTTTGTAGTACCGTCGTGCTCCATATACGCTTCCAGCGACGATAACGAGTAAGATAAGCCCAGCTATAACACCACCTTTAATCCACTTGCTTTTAGGCTGGTTCCTACGCATGAGTAACGCTTTCTGAAAGTGATTGTAGATAATCCTGCAGTATATAGGTAGCAGCAAGCGCATCAATATCACTTTTTTCGAATGGTTTTCCTCTTGATGAAAGCTCTTCTTCTGCATGAACAGAAGTCATTGCTTCGTCCTGCAATTGAATCGGCACAGAAATCGAATCTTGAAGTTTACCGACAAAATCACGTACGTATTTAGTTTGTTCAGTATCTTGACCTTGTAGTCCACGAGGTAATCCCACAATAAGCACTACAGCTTGTTCGTCTGAAATCAATTTCTTGATAGATGCTACGACATTTTTATCATTAGCAACTACTCCTCTTGGTTGTGCAATATAAACACCGCGTGGGTTTGATGCAACACCAATTCTTACCTCACCTACGTCTAAAGCAACATAAACATTAGTTGCTGACATTTTCTGCCTGTACGAACTCAATGGTAATTTTCTCAGGATTGCTTGGTGTCTTGTAAACCCAGAATGGACTATAGTTGACTTCTACTTCTTTGACACCGGGATACGCACCGACAATCTGTTGAACTTCGCCCTTCTTTTTACCAGTAATTTCCTTTTTGAGGGCTTCTTCGTCTATCTTTGCTCCAGTCGAGACGGTAGTTTGCACGTTAATCTTCTGGTCTGTTGGTGACGCTTTTTCGCCAAGCTTGAATACAGCATCGTCTAGTCCGTCATCTGCAACTTTTTGCTTAGATGTATCAATATCGTCTTCTACACTTTTTACGACTAACTTCTTTAGATCATCACGTTTCACACCTAACATTGAGTAGGTTACTGTGCTCGTTACAGTCACTTCTGATGCTTCTTGATCAACTGCAGGTGCAGCAGAGACAGCCGCAGCGCTAGCAGTGAGTGTTTCAGGAATAGCGAATAAGTTTTCTTCTTCTAACTGCTTTTCTAGTTCTGTACTGGCTGCAGATTTACTCTTATCAGTTAGTTTGGATTTTGCGGTTTCGACATCTTGAGCGCTCACGACAGTTATTTCTTTATTTGTGCCACCAGTCATTGCGCTACTATCAACTCCGGCTACACTTGAAAAACCTGAGATAGTAAAGGTGCGTCCACCATTAATGTTATATTGATCTCCTGGATTCTGAGCTACAACGTTTACTGTAGCTGAAGTAAATGCAGGGAAGCTATCATTTTTACACTGATTTCCGATTTTAACACTATTGAGGTTTACGTCACCTTGGGTTATATAAGTAAGACTTCCGTTACTCACTCCCGTGCCTGCAGGAACCGTTACCGAATCCTGATCACAGTTGGTGAGTTTCATAGTCACCGTACCGGTTGCCTTTTCACCAACATTCTTTTTACCGGTTGCAGGAACTTTTTCGTTATCGGTCTTCTTAACTTCTTTACTAACCGCAGGCACAATGCTTTTTTCTTCGTCAAGTTCTTCTGCAGATGTGCTCGCAGTAAAAACTAAATCCGTATTTACGCTCACGTTATCTGTTTTGATTATAACTGTTGCTTTTGGCAATACGGTTATTCCAAGTATCCACAAAATAATTAGGGCAACAATTGCTCCGCCAATAAGTAACGTTCGCTTTCGAAACTTATTGAAGTTTGGAATTTTGGGTGTTTTTTCACCTTTTGCTCCTTTGGCTTTTGAGGCTTTTTTGGCATCTGGTTTTGCAGCTCCAGCTGTGTCAACCTCATTATCAAGTTCGATAGTATCATCATCGTTATTGGCAAGTTTTGCGCCAACTGCTGTAGCAGCTGCAAGTTCACCAACTGTTTTAGCTTTATCTACTTTTGGCTCTTCTTCAACAGGCTCATCTTCTAGGTCGTCGAATTTATCGGTGTCATTTTCGTCGAGTGCAAGATCATCCGAAGGAACTTTTGGCTCGCTTGGAATAGCTGGTTTTGACTGCAGTGTTTTGGCAACGTGTAACTTAACGGCACCAGCGAGTGGCAAAAGTCCAGCTTCGCTTGTAATGAGCACCAGTTGCTTTTTATTCGCATCACTACTCTTTTTAAGAAGTTTCATATTCACAATACTCTGCAATACAGCTGCTCGTTTTGGTAATACGAGTGCCACAATCTTGTGCTTACTACTTACTACTTTGTCAATAATTCCGGTAATCTCGTCATCGACGTCTATATAGATAGTATCTTTTGCAGCCTCAGACATGACAAGCTCCTAAACTTGGAACAATCTCAAACATATCTCTGCCATATACCAAATACGATATACCATATACTTGTCTCCGAGTATTTTGTATACGGTATTTAGTATCTATATTCGACGTTTCGTTGTATTTAGCAATTTTCATAATTATACTCTTAATATTTTATCAATTTTTTGTCTAAATGAACCGGCGTTCGCAGTTGGATCGTCTTGTTGCAAAGTGTCCAGCCCTACACGTAACAGTCCCATGGCAGTAATAAATGTGTGGTCGGTGACGGTACCGGTCTTGTCACTGATACCTACCACGTGGTTCGGTTGAATATGTTGAACGACAGGTTTTCGTGTGAACGGTAAATCTGCGTACCAATTTGAAGACTCTAATTGATGCATTAGCATGTCTAGACTCGATCCACCGCCGCATAACAGTATCCGACGCGGCAAATGATCGAGCTGCGTAAATTCAGCAAGCGCCAATTCTACGCCGGACGTCCAAACATCTAGCGTTTTGCGCAAGCTTTTTTCTACTTCTGGTACCTTGCTTTGTGCAATTTTATTAGTCGATAGTCCAAGCTTTAATTCTTCGGCTTGCAAGAAGCTTACACCGAGATCTCGCTCAACAGCGTGCGTATATGCTCGTCCGCCAATTCCAAACATTTTTGTGCCCTGGACTCCACCATCATTGATTACTGCTATGTCAGTAGTTCCACCACCAACATCCATCAGTATTGCACTCATGTTAGCATTGGGATTATCACCGATGACCGATCGAGATACAGCGAATGGTTCTGCTGCTACCGCTATTAAATCTAAGTCCAGTTCTTTGGCGGTTCGCTCTAGTGCGCCGATGTGTATCATTGGAGCAAATGCAGTATACAACTGAACGACCACCTCTTTACCCTTAAATCCAACAGGGCTCGTTACTGGGTAGCCATCTATCTCGATATTGACCAGCGCGCTATTCACCAATCGAATTTCGACATCTTTACCACCGAGCTCCCAAGTCAGCTGTTGCTTAGCTCTTTCGCGGGCACGCTGCTGAACTAAGGATATAATACGTTCTACTTCTGCGATATCAAGTTCTTTTTCGGCTACTTTACGTTTAAATCGAACGGTGGTCGTGGTGCCCTTTACAAGCTCTCCAGCAATACCAATAATTGCTGATTTGCTACTTACGCCAGCCTGTACTTCAGCTTGAGTTAAGGCTGCATCGCAATTATTAACAACTGATTGAATATCAGCGATTGCTCCAGCTTGCATATCACTCAATTCTTGGTGAGTTCTGCCTACGCCGATGATCTCTACTCCGTCGTCGGTAACTTTACCAATCAATGCTTTTACGAACTCTGTACCAATATCAAGTGCAACGAGATACTGTTCACTATCATTTTTTTTACGCGAAGCTCTACTGGCGACGCTGGTTTTGAGGTTCTTTATTTTATCTAGCATAAGCAATCTATAGTATACCAGTAGAAGCTCGTCGTTTAAAGATATTCATGCGCTCATTACAGATTTTATACGCTATTGCGTATCACCGCGCCATATCACCTCACCAATAATTACAGCTTTTATATCTTGAACTGTTTGTTCGTCTGTCATTCGAATAGCAAAATTACCTACCAGATTTCCATACGGTCGCTCTACTACATTTAAACCAGACTCTATCACTTCATTTCGTGCTTGAATTATTCTTTCTGGAGTTTCAGGTTGAACTACAACTTCAAATAGTTGCTCACCAGTTTCAAATATTGTTCCGTGCAACATTATTTCATACCTTTTTGTTATAAATTATTATGCTTATTATTATAACAGTAGCTGTCTAGTGTTACTGCGGCCACCCATCATTGATGTGAAGCGCATGCTTCTTTTCACTCGCTGAAGCTCGTTCTATGAGACAGCCATAAATGGTTTTCTCATCGCGCGGGCAAAATGGAATACATTTTGTCCGGCTGCTCTTTCCTAGACCAGGGCAGCCTTGATGCGACGGATACCGGCGCTTGAAGATTCTTCTTTGAGGATTTTGAATTTTTTGTTATCTTCAAACAGCTGCAAAGTATGGTCAACATGTGGGCCACCACAAATTTCGAAACTAAACGGCTTTTCTGCACCATCGGCGATCATAGTATAGACCTTGACGGTTTCGCCGTACCGATCACCAAACTGTCCAAGCGCTCCAAGTGGTCCAGTGGCTTCTTCTGTTGGAAACTCCGCCCACGATACTTTTAGATCTTTGCCGATTTGTTCATTGACTATTTTTTCAACTTTATCCAACTGCTCTCGCGTCACTTTTTCGGGATGACTGAAGTCGAATCGAAGTCTTTCTTCGGTGATATTACTACCTCGCTGTATAACGTGATCACCGAGCACATCCCGCAAAGCTTGGTACATTAAGTGGGTAGCTGTATGGTATTTTTTGTGCTGCATAGTCTGTCCACCAAGTCCTCCTTTAAAGGTACCTTTACTTGCTGTCTGGCTACGGCTTCGCTGTTCGGCCATTTTGGCATCAAATTCGGCTCGCCAGGTATCACTCACCTTGAGCTCCTGCATAAATGCCTCTTCGACGCTTAGTTCAGCGGGGAATCCGTAAGTATCGTAGAGCGTAAAGATATGTTCGCCATTAAGCACGCCAGTTTCGGCCATCTTTTTAAGTTCTCGAACACCTTTACGCAAAGTTTGACGGAATACTTTTTCTTCTTTAATTAAAATTTCGATAACTTTATCTCGGTTTTCAGCGACATCTGGAAAATCATCATGATACAGATCTGCAATTACCGGAACGATGTCTTGTAGAAAGTTCTGTTCGATGCCGAGATCAAAGGCAAAACGAATTGCCCGTCGAAGCAATCGACGCATGACGTAGCCCTGCTCTTTGTTGCTAGGCACGACGCCATCAACCGCCAAGAACGTCGCCGCACGCAAGTGGTCAGCAATAACCTGCATACTTTCACGGTGAGAGTCGTAACTTTTACCCGATAGTTCCTGTAATTTTTCAATTATTGGCCAGAGAATACTAATCCTAAACATATCAGATGAGTTAATTGCAGCTTGTGCAATCCGCTCTAGTCCTGAGCCATGGTCGATATTCGGTTTTTCGAGTAACTCGAATTTGCCCGGTGCCACTTTGCGGTATCCCATAAAGACACTGTTACCGATTTCAATAAATCTGCCGGAGTCACTAGCTGGATGTGGCTTTCCAAAACCAGGTTTATGCGCAGAATCACCAAAATCATAAAACACTTCACTGTCGGGACCACAAGGATCACCAATTGGTGTATTTTCTAAGTTTCCAGCACGACTCCACCAGTTTTCGCCGTCATCATAAAAGAATATTCGCTCACCAGGCTTAATGCCACGCTTGTCCCCGTCTGCTTGTGAGCCAATTTTAGCAATTTTTGCCTCTATCCCCTTTGCCTCAAAGAGCTTCTGCCATATTTCGGCAGCTTCGTTATCTCTGGGGATGCCACTTTTCTCATCACCAATAAAACATGTTACGTAGATATTATTTGGGTCTAGTCCTACAACGTCGACCAAAAATTCGAAGTACCACTCAATTTGTTCTTTTTTGTAGTAATCTCCCAGACTCCAGTTACCGAGCATTTCAAAAAACGTAGTGTGACGATCGTCGCCTACATCATCAATATCCATCGCTCTTAGGCACGTCTGAGAATCAGCCAATCTGGTTCCCTCGGTATGAGTTTCTCCTAATAAATATGGGATCATAGGCTGCATGCCAGATCCGGTAAACAGTGTCGTAGGATCATTGTATGGAACCAGTAGTGCACGCGGAATAATAGCATGTCCGCGTTTTTTGAAAAAATCTAGGTAGGCTGAGCGTATTTGTTGTGCATTCATATCTGTTAAGTATACCAGTGGAACATAGTATGGACAAAATATGATTATACTGTACTATTTCCATTGTAAGTTGAAGGTAAGTATCTGTTATGAATTCACCTATGAGTAATGAACAAAGAGAAGGATTGCCAGAAAAGTGCGCTGAATGCCCATTGCAAATCAACGCTGCTAACGAGGCACAACTTCTCTACCAAGCCGGTAATTACATTCAAGCCTTGGATTGGGAAAATATAGCTAAATTAGCGCTTGCAGAATGTACTGCTGGTACCCCAATAATCTCACAACATAAAAAGTACATTGTATTCGGTAGGTTAATAACAAAAACGGAATGCGCAACAAATAGAGCACACGGTATAAGAGAACAATACTACTCTTCTGAAACGTAATGTGTCGCAAAAGCCTAATGAATACAGTAATGGTTGACGTTATTACATATTTGTAGTATAGTTATGTAATTATGTCAGCTGAGATATCGACAGATATAGAACTGTACACAGGACAAACTCCATATTTTAAGCTTGTTCCTCATGTTGATACTCCTGATCAAGAACCTAGCAGTTCGCCCTTACCAGAAGTTCCGCTTCATCCTGATTTAACAGAATCCGTTGTACACATCACAAAACCCGATAGTCAATGTTTTCCTAACTGTCCGATAATTATGCATGGTATTTCGGAAATCATGGACGAACCAAATAAAGAGGTGGTAAAGTCTATTGCCAGATGGATAGAGGGTGTTCACGACGAATGTAAAGTAGGACCCCAAACGTCACGGAGACCGCGCTTTTTTATTATCGGTGCCGAAATCGAAGAGGTGACCTGTGGCAGTCAGCTTTCAATGTATCACAAAAAAATAAGTACAAATCGTATTCTACCATCTAAGTAATCCCTAGATTTTATACATTTTCTTATCAAAGTATGATTCCGCCGCCAAGCACAACATGATCTTGATACAAAACGGCAGATTGCCCGGGCGTAAGTGCACGAATATCATCTTCTAGATGTACCGTTGCAGTACCGCCAGCTATAGTAAGAGCTCCTTTTATGAGTGGGGCACGATGACGCGTTCGTACCAGTACATTCAAATCTTCTGGCTGGCCATTAATCCAATGCACGTCTCCGAGGCGTATTTTATTACTCCATAATTTTTTATCATTAAGATCGGTCGTCACATACACTTCGTTCTTTTTCATATCTTTACCAATGACGTAGTATGGAAAACCTCCCCCGACCTTAAGGCCGTGGCGCTGACCGATTGTGTAAAAAATCGCGCCCTCG
>CAYMTU010000045.1:0-7798 GCA_964393455.1 uncultured Candidatus Saccharibacteria bacterium | reverse complement strand
ATTAAATCGTCATTTAGGTATATTGCGAGCCTGCCGACGACGTCGACTTTATCGCCATCTTTAGTAGCGCCCTCTGCCGTAAACCTAACAACCAAACCCTTGCCGTCTTGTTTCACATCTACTATTTTGCCATTTTTAAACTTGCCATTAGAGGTTTCTTTGGTTACGGCATCTTCTAAACCGGAGGTATTTTTAAGCACTTCTTTGATTATCATATCTGGCGTAAGTTTCTGCCCCGATCGTTCAGCAAGCCGCTTCAGTGAACTCATATCGGTCACCTGATACGAGAACATCGCAATAATGCCCTCTTTCTTCTCTTTGTCTTTGTAGATCACGTAGTTAACTTGAGGTTCGGATCTTGTAAAGGCACTTCGCGCATTCGATGTTGAGGCAGACTCTTCTTTCGCAAAAGCAGCAGGAATTGTAACCTTGTAGGAGTAGCCGGTACCGGAGACATCTATTTGCTGTGTTTTTGAGTAGTTAGTACCGAGCAATGAACCGACAGCAGGCAGTACAACAACAAAATAGAGAGCCGATAGTAAGAGGGAAAGTACGATAGCAATGCCACCGAACAACTTCAGTTTTTTGTTATTAGATTTGAAGCCTTTTATAATGCTCACGATTCCAAGGATAAATCCTACCAAAGGCAACAACGACGCCACCATGGCTGCGATACCAAGACCTGCACCAGAACTACTTTGCGAAGATGCTGATTGATAGCTAGGTTGTTGCGGTGGCATACCAGGATTGCCTGCGGGCATGGATCCACCCATTACAGGGGAAGGTGGCATAGCAGTCATCTGTGGTTGCGGTGCTGCTGGGGCAGGCATTGCTGGAGTCATAGGAGCTTGGCCTATTGGTTCAGGAGCAGGGGCTGGAGGTTGATACGATGACGGCATAATGGTTGGTGCTGCAGGTGCAGCCGGGGCGCTCGGGCCAAATGTCTGAGCAGGTGGCATTGCACCCAATGGTGCTGGTTGTGCAGGCATTTCAGGTTGAGGAGCTGCGGGGGGAACAGATGGTTGCATTGGATTTTGCGGTTGAAATTGATTGTCTGGCTGCATTGACTATAAGTACCTATTTTTTATTTACGGTTATGCTTATTTTATCACCATAGAACCGAATCGACAATCGATTAGATTCGTATTTACTCTTGATTAAGTGTTAGCATTAAGCAACTTAAGACCCTTGAAAGATGTATCAAGAATTTTATGGTCGCTTGTAACCAATATATATTTTCCAACAATTGCCGTAGCTATCAAAGCGTTATCGAACGGATCCTTGTTCTGAGTATTAAAAATTTCATATTTTTTTAATAGTGAAGTATCCGGCATCACTAATTCAATATCCATATCATTCAGCAAATCTAGTACTTTAGGATCATAGTTTAGTTTACCGATACTGGCTTTGATAGCCATTTCAAAAAAAGAAAAATAACTAATTAATAGCTGGTTGGTACTGTCTTGTAGTAGTTCCAAGATTTTTGGATTTAATTTTTTATCTTCATTTATAAGCCAGATAAAAACTTGAGTATCAATTAGAAGCTTCATGCTATAAATCCTGAAGCATTAAGTCATTTATGACTTTTTCGGTTTCTTGACTAAACGAGTGTTTAGTTTCGTTAACCTTACCTTTTGCAGATGTAAAAACCCGTTTCTTTGCGGTACTTTGATTAGAATCAATAATAGCCGATAGTTGAACTTCGGGTTTGCCAAAACCCCCGATGTAAATTTTTTCACCCTTTTTCACTTCAGCAATATATTTACTGAGGTTAGTCTTTGCATCATGGATAGAAACAGTTTTCATATCAATATATTAGCTAAGTTAGCTAAGTATGTCAAGTAGGGTATTCATGACAACTATTTATTGGTTGTTGGTGCTTTCAGTACGATATGTCGGTCACGTCCTTCGCCTACAGATTCAGTTTCTAGACTGTATTCACCAGCTAACTTATGGATTGTTCGTCGATCGGCGGGGTTCATTGGCTTTAGAGGCATGTCTTCGCCGCTATCTTTTACCTGTTTAATCCACTCCACTGCAGTTTGCGCCAGCCGCTCAGCCCGAGCTTTTTTGTAATCTGCCACATCAACGTTAACCCGGCTAATTTCATATCCATTATTTTTTAGAGCATTGCTCACTAAAAATTGCATGGAGCGTACCGTTTCACCTTGTTGACCGATCAAAAAGCCGTTGAGATGCGTAGACGGTATGTGCAGCTCGATTACTTCATCATCACTATTTGTCGCTTGCACATCGGTATTAAGACCAAAAAAAGACAGCAGGTCCTCTAGGTATTTCTTTGCGTACGTAATTGAATCTTCCATCGTGTCACCTCCTTTATTTGGACTTCTTTTTACCACTCTTTTTACTGCTAGCTTTTTTTGATTTTGGCTTTTGTTTTTTAGGAGGAATAATTTCTGCTTCGATCGTTTTTTTGGTGTCAACATTGGTCGCTGTGGTCATTTCTGTCTTGTCCTGGCCCAGTACTCGAGCTTGCTGGATAAAGGCAACGATTCCGCTGGTAAGCCAATACAGAGAAAGGGCTGATGCAATATTGACCGTTACGATAAAGATGAACACCGGCAATATAAACCGTGTGCTTCGACCTACTGCTGCATTAATTTCGGCTTGATCGGCTTTTTGACCCTCGCCGGCTGAGCTTAAGATTGAGCGAAGGGTTTTCTTTTCTTTGTCGTCGGGCATCAACTGTTTGGCTTGATAGTACTGTACAACGGCGCTCAATATAACAATTATCATGGCAGGCCAGTAGATGCCGCCGCCCGATTTGTCGATGGCAGCTTTCGATAAGTCGACAAAACCCAGTAGCGTACTGTCGAATTTGCTAATATCGGCGGCTATCGTCTGAATCCACGGTAAATTTGCAATAAAAGGATAGGCAAAATCAATGATCGCCTCTTTGTTTTGCACAATTCTGTTTAAGCCACTATAGAGAGCGATAAAAACGGGTATTTGAACAATTAGTAAACCGATGCTTGAAAATGGGTTAATCTCGCGCTCTTTATAGAGCTCCATCATCATGGCTGATTCTTTTTGTCGGTCGCCCTTGGCGGCTATCTTAATCTTCTTTAGCTCTGGCTGAAGCTCACGCATGGCTTTTGCCTGATGGAGCTGCTTCTTAACGAGTGGCCACATGAGCAAACGAACAACAATGGTAAATATGATAATCGCCATACCAAAGTTGTGGCCAGGAAGCAGCGCATAAATTAGTACTAGCAGGTTAAAGATTGGTTGAACTATCAATGTAGTAAACATGAACACTCCTCGTCAGCAGTTATAAAATTTCGAACCGGCAGCTTTATGTGTAATAAATCATGGCAACTTTGCCACGACCTCTAGACACGCCTTACACTTATCATTCCATGCAATCGGCGTATTGTACCCTGTAAAAGTTGCTGTTTTACTGTTTTTTGCTAGACAAAACACCTGCTTGTGCCAAAAGCTTCAAAAGCGTAGGTTCTAATTCCGAGTTGGGAATCGTCGCGACTTCGTCACTATATACCGTGATGACAATATCGGCAGAAACCGTCAGTTGATCTTGATTTTTACGAACAATCTCGTACAACCGTCTTCGCATACGGTTTCGTTTGACAGCAGACTTGCTTATTTTTTTACTTACCACTACCGCACAGCGGTATAACGAACGATGTGAATTTTCGGCTGTACGTACTGCAATGATCGAAGAACGGACTGTCTTACCGTGCGAATAGACATATCGCAAACTATTGTGACCATGGAACCGATGTTTATAAGAAATCATTTGTTTAAGTATAAAGTTGAAAGTATAAAGTTGAAAGCGAATACCCGTCTTTTCAGTAAAACCATACATAATTGACAATGCCTACATTTTTAAGTACACTGTAGGCATGAATAGCAGTCAGTATACAATCAGGTCAGTCCCTCGTAATCTTGATGCTAAGCTACGCCGGCAAGCTGAAAAAACCGGCAAGAGTCTTAACCAGGTGCTCTTAGAGTCCCTCGCAAAAGGCGCGGGCGTCAATATTGATGATGCTTCATTTTCTGACCTCGACTGGTTTGTTGGGAGCAGTAAGCCAGACACCAGCTCAGACGATGCCCTAAAATGGCTTAACACTCTACCTAAAGAAATAAAATGATAGCTAATTTAGCTCTAGACACAAACGCATATACCGAACTTGCCAGAGGAAATAGTTCACTTGCTTCATATGTTAAAAAATCAATACGTGTTGGCGTACCAATAATTGTCCTTGGTGAAATCCAATTTGGTGCATTGAATGGTGAAAAAGTTTCGTATAATCTTTCGTTATTAAGAAAGTTTTTAGCAACACCAAGAGTTGAAATTCTTAGTATCGACCAGACAACCACTCGACTTTTTGGAGAAATAGCAACAGAACTACGACGAATCGGGAAGCCAATTCAACAAAATGATATATGGATTGCAGCTATCTGTAAGCAGCACGAGTTTACACTTGCAACTAATGATAAAGGTTTTAACGCAATCTTAGGACTCGAAGTTATAAACTTCTAGTGTGTAAGACGAGCTCGGCCTTTGTTGCGTCGAGCACGCAAAATGTTTCGGCCAGCCTTATTTGCCATGCGTTTTAGAAATCCGTGTTCGCGTGAGCGGTGACGCTTTTTTGGTTGGTAGGTTCGTTTTGGCATTACTTTACTTTATCCTTAAAGTTACTTTTTTAAAAGTATTGTCATATAAATTAGACCTTGTGATCGTCCTGTAACAAATATTACTACGACTTAAGGTCAAATTAACAATATTTAACCCACTAATTCTATCAAGTTTTCCACCATTGACCAAGTGTTTTCCACAGATTACAAGATGAGCCTCTCCTCTGTGCACAAAATCACTCCTGTTTGCAAGAGTTTTCTATGGTTTTAGGTAATAGACTTTTTAACATGTGGAAAACCCCTTTGTTTTTGTATAGAATACTAAGTAGTAAGCCAGTAGAGATACGCGTGGGGTGTTTCTAGCTGGTAGTTAGCGGCAATTCTATCGATGCGTCTGCGAATTAGGGTAAAGGTTTTATAAACGAGTCGAGGGTTATGAAAGATAGTTTATGGCAAGCAGTATTGGGCGAAATAGAGCTTTCTGTTTCGCGTGCCAGCTACATTACCTGGTTCAAAAACACGCAGCTCATTAAAAATAAAGACAATGTCTTGGTGGTTGGTGTGCCAACGGTTTTCGTTAAAAACCAACTAGAGCGTAAGTTTAACCAACTTATTGTTGATATGCTCAAAAAAAATGGTGTTGAGCCGGATAAGATTGAATACAAGATCGTTTCGGGGGGTAGTTCACTTCATAAACGAAGCGAAGAAACAATTATTATGTCAGCCCCTACTCCGGTAGCCGCTCCAAAACCCACCAATAGTGCCAGTGTTCGCCATTCGTATAGGCAAGGCCTCAATGAACGATACACGTTCGAAAACTTCATTGTCGGATCTGGAAACGAGCTTGCCTATGCTGCGTGCCAAGCGATTGCTAGTGCACCAGGATCACGTTATAACCCACTGTTCTTGTACGGTGGTGTTGGGATTGGAAAAACCCACCTCATTCAAGCCGTTGGTAACGCAATCGTGGCGAACGACCCAACCGCACATGTGGTCTATATTTCGTCCGAACAGTTTGTGCAAGAATTTTTAGATGCTATTCGCTACAAAAAAAATACTGATTTTGCTGGATTTTACCGAAGTGCAGACGTGCTCATCGTTGACGACATGCAGTTTATTGCCGGAAAAGAAAAAACCCAGGAAGAGTTTTTTCACACATTTAATGCGCTTCACCAAGCAAATAAGCAGATTATTATTAGTAGCGACAAGCCACCTAAAGACATTCCGACGCTCGAAGAAAGACTAAGAAGTCGTTTCAACTGGGGAATGAGTATTGATATGCAAATCCCAGATTTTGAAACTCGCTGTGCTATTGTGCAAACCAAGGCAACCGTTCATGGAATATCTCTAGATCCTGGAGTGGTCGAGTATCTTGCTACGCACGTGCAGACCAACATTCGTGAACTAGAGGGAGCACTCAATCAGCTTTTGGCTTTTTGTGAAATGCGTGGCTTAAGTCCTGAAATACAAATTGCTACTAGCTTACTTGGGGCATCGAAATCTCGACCAAAACATATTAGTGCTAAACAAATTGTTGAACGTACCGCAAAACATTACCAAATATCGCTTGAAGACATTTTAGGACCAAAACGAGACAAAGATATTGTCGTACCACGACAGGTTGCTATGTATATGCTTCGAAGCGAGCTGCATTTGAGTTTTCCTAAAATCGCTCGCGAGCTTGGACGAAAAGATCACACCACCGCAATTCATTCAGTTGAGAAAATAGAAAAAGAGTCGTCTCTTGATGCTGACATGCGCACGGCAATAGCAGAGATCAAAGGACGACTCTATGCATAAGAATAGTCGCCAGTCACTAGTAACTAGTCCTCAGTCAGTAAGTATACGAGTTACTGTTTTTAGGTGTGGACGGCTTGTGCACAATCTGCGCATGAATACTCGTACAACTCACCGTTTTGTCCCCTCCCCCACAAATTGCATACATTTTGTGCGCAGCCTGTGGCTAACTAACGGACATTTTACACGACTTATACGAGTAACTTACCCACCAAAAATTCTAGATTTCACATCTGTTAGTCGTGTTTTATACACATTACCCACAGCCCTTACTACTAGGACTACTTTTATATGAAATTAAATAATAGAAGACTAATAAGGAGCAAGGAATGAAACTTCAGGTAACCCAAGAAAACCTATCAAAAGCATTAAATAGTGTAGCTCGTGTGGCAAATACGCGTGGCACATTACCCATTCTTGCAAATGTCGTTTTAAAGACCGTTGGCACACGATTAACAATCGCTGCAACAAACTTAGATATCGCTATCACCCACTACATTGGATCGAAAGTTGCAGAAGAAGGAAGTATCACGGTGCCTGCTCGACTGATGCAAGATTTTGTAAGTAGCCTACCGAGCGGTGTTATCGAACTAAAACTCGATGACTATAAATTACATATCACAACCGAACAGTATAATTCAGTTATTAATGGAATATCTGCTGAAGAATTTCCAGTCATGCCAGCTATTACACAAGGAAAAACTTGGAGTATACCTTCAAAAATATTCAAGAAAGGTTTACAGCAGGTTCTCATTGCAGCCAGTAGTGACGAGGCTAGGCCAGTACTTACGGGGCTATATATTCACACCGTAGACGGCAAATTATATATTGCAGCAACCGATAGCTATCGTTTAGCAGAAAAAGAAATTATGAATACCAAGGAAGATATTAATCTACTCATTCCAGCTAGCTCTATGCTTGAGCTACTTCGAATACTGGGCGATCAAGATGAAACGATTGAAGTTACTAATGATGATCAACAGGTACTATTTAAGATTGGTGAAGTTGAACTGGTTACAAGACTTATTGAAGGAAAATATCCAGACTACCGTAAGCTCGTGCCATCATCTTTTTCAACTGAAGCGACACTCAAAAGAGCAGATTTTGTAAACATTACTAAAGTATCGAGCTTATTTGCACGAGAAAGTGCTGGAAGTGTAACGATTCATCTCGACCCTGAATCGAAACAAGTCAGTATTCGCTCAATTGCCTCTCAACTTGGAGAAAACACCGCAAGTGCTGATGCAGAAATTACCGCCGAGGGAGAAATTACGCTCAATTCTAGGTACTTACTCGATGCTCTCGGTATATTAAACGCTAACGAAGTTTCACTATGTTTTAATGGCAAGCTAGAACCATGTGTTCTACGTGAAGCCGATAG
>CAYMTU010000044.1:0-8048 GCA_964393455.1 uncultured Candidatus Saccharibacteria bacterium | reverse complement strand
TTTCAGTTGGTCGTTCCAGTAGGGATCCCGACCCCGTATGCGTGAGCCTAGCTAACGTAGGGGACTGCGTAACGAGGTCGCGCACAGGTGCTTGCACCGAGCACGCCGCAGTGGAGGAGCGAAGCGATCCCCGCTGGCCCGTAAGAAAATATGCATGTCCGCGGGTTCGGTGTAGTGAAGCCACGCACAGAAATTAATTTCGAGCATGGCTGAGTGGAAAAGGACGAAGTCCGCTGTCCCCGCTGGCCCTCCAGTACACATAATCGATTGTAGGTGCAGTTTGCACGTCCTTGGTATAATAGATGTAGGAAGTAATGAGTAATCGGAGGCTACCATGTCAATAGAAATTAATGAGTTCACTAAACTTGCATTTGAAGGTAGTACTGAACCACTGACATCTACGCCAATTGTCGGCGAACCAGAAATACCTTACCCTGAAACTTTAGTACATAATGCAGAAGAATTAGCGCAAGGCGAAATTCGTGTAACTGTATTGGGAAGTGGCGATCCATTTGTAAAAATTGGACAGGCATCCGCATCCATACTTATGGAAGTCGGCAACGAAGAAAAGGACATGTTCTTCTTTGATGTTGGCTCAGGATCATTAGCTAACTTTAATGGTTTACAACTGCCGGTTACTTCGACGAACAAAGTTTTTCTCACTCATTTACATGCCGATCATGTTGGTGATTTACCTACTTTAATTTGGAGCACTGCAAAGGCAGGTCGTCGAGACCCGGTAGAAGTCTGGGGACCAGCTAGTGATAATGAGAGGTACGGAACCAAGCACTTTACCGATCATCTTGAGGAAGCCTTTGCTTGGGATACCGAGTCAATGAACGGTCATCCAGGGCAGACAGGTGCTCGCACAATTACAACCGAAATCCCATACGACAAAACAGAAGTAGTTTATGAACGTAATGGCGTAAAAGTAACTTCATTTCCAGTTATTCATTTACATCCTGGAGCCGTAGGTTACAAACTTGAGTATGCTGGACGAAGTGTTGTATTCTCTGGTGACACCAGACCTTGCACGACGGTTGTTGACGCTGCCAAAGGAGCTGATTTACTTATACATGAAACGTTCCCATCCGTTGGTGTCTACGCCAAGAAAGCTAGTGTGCCCGTTGAATTTGCAGAACAAATTGTTAACGGTGTACATACTAGTCCAGCTATGGCAGGTAAAGTTTTCAAACTCGCAGGCGCGCGTATGTCAGTATTGTGGCACTTTGCTGTTGATCATGAAACTGTAGGGCCAGCAATCAGTGAAGTACGCGAGCAATATGAGGGCCCAGTGACTATTGCCCAAGATCTTACTGCCTTCAACATCACAAGTGAAGCTTTGATTGTACGCCAAGCACATGTTAATCCCGCAGCTTGGCCAGTAGTTGGCCAATCACATATTACTGGACCACCCGAGACTAAACCACTTGCCCCTCCTGCATTATGGGAAGAAATACTAATTCGAGACTGACTTATTATGGTTGCAATAGCGTTCACGATGGCCCTCCAAAGATACCTAAACAGATACCAGTTAGTTCCAATAGCATCACCATGTTCTATTGTCACTAATTCGTATCTGTTATTTAGTTCTAGCCTATGATGGTCTTATTGATATACTAAACTTATGACAAAGATTTCACATGATAGCGAAACATCAGCAGTAAACCAACAAGTTATGACGGCCTGTGCGTTCATTCATCAAAAATTTGATGGGATCGAGAAAGTTTTTCTACCAAAAAGGGCTGATACTAAAAAGTTTTTACCGGGCGTATACGAGCTACCTGGTGGACATATTGATTTCGGCGAAGAGCCAGTAACTGGCTTGAAGCGAGAAGTTGACGAAGAGCTTGGCATGAAAATTGAAGTTGGTGACCCATTCTTTGTATTTACTTACACTAATGAAGTCAAAGGCTCACATTCAATTGAAGTTATTTATTTCGCCCATTTCGTCAATAAGCTCAGCGATATAGCACTAGAGCCAGGAGACCACTCTGAGTTTGGCTGGTTTGCAGAAGACGAACTATCAAATGCTACGACAAAAACAAAAGGGCTGGATGATATTGAGTTCCAGGCTATACAAAAAGGCTTTGCTTTACTGAAGGGCCAGTCTCTGCAATTTTAGTTGCTATCGACAAGACTAAGGCCCTCCAAACAAAGTAGCCCCTTTTGGGGCTTTTTTGTTTGGCAGAACCAACGAAGACCCGAATCCCGGACGCAGATTTTCTATAGAAAATATGCATGTCAGGCGGTTCGGTGTAGCGAAGCCACGCACAGGAATGTATTCCGAGCATGGCTGAGTAGAAAAGGACGCAGTCCGCTGTCCCGCTGGCCCTCCATAACGCTTATGCTTAAAAATAGAGTTAAATATTGATATTTTTCGATGTTAACTTAGCATCCCACCCAGATATCAGTAAATTGACATAGTAGTACAAATATAGTATTGTATATTTATGTCAGATATTGAAAAATATTATCCAAAAGAACAGAATATGGGCAAAACTTGTTTATATTGGGAGCTTGGCGGTATTGCAGCTACTTGTTGTTACCCTAAGCATGAACTACAGGGCAGAACAACTTGTGGTGGAGTTATTGACGATGTTTGTCTATACGTAAAGGATGATAGAGAGCCCAGTGACTTTTCTAAAATGTTACTAGAAGGGGTTAAATCAAGTATATCAGATAGTTCTCTTTTACCGCCAGGTGACATCGTTTAGGGATTTTGTAAGTACTGAAAATAATAATATTGCATATGCTTGCAAACATATTCCTGAAACAGTAATGTAACTGCAGTAAATATATGAAAAATAGAAATCAAGAACACTTTGTCGGATTTTACCGTAACGCTGTTCATCCAGTAGAGTGGATGAGTGAAGTAAGAACCGCTGCTAGATTATTAGGTCCATCTGTCGATATATTTCCTAATGAAAAAATTCGCGTTCATGAAATAACTACTCATGAGCTTGATAAAGTAGATGTCTCAGATTTTTCGGAGGCAGAAGAACTAAAGCATCGAATAATTGAAGATATATATCCAAGCTTTCATGAAGAAAGAACCGTTACTGTTGGAAGAATTGCTTTCTGTGGTATAAAAAATACAAAAAGGCATGCAATTTATATTCCAATAAGTCCTGTTTCTAGCGCTGATTTTAGAGAAGAACGTCGTAGCGCAATTAATCAAATTCCTTGGAGGCTGGGTGAGCAACCGCCAGAACCTGATACTTTTGATTTTAGGCTCAGAATTGGTATCGTTTCTTCACCTACCGTTAATCCTGATAAAATCATAAGAACACTGCAACCAAAAATACCCGATAGTTTGGAATTTCAAAACGGTAAAATAAAGACCATTGAATAGAGAATAGTTATATCGTACTTTTCCAAAATTTTGCTAGTATAAATGGGTGAGACAAAAATCAAAATACATAAAATTGTCCCCCGCAGAGTATAAAAAATACTTACTTAACGATTGGCGCACTAAATTCGATAAGCTTATCGTGATTTTAGGTCTTGTTAATGTACTGGCAACGTTGCCACAGTTATATGAAATGTGGAGTGCTCAAGATGCTGGCGGGGTGTCAATACTCACCTGGACATACTACGTGATTTTCACCGCTATTTTGCTAGTATACGCAGTATCAATAAAAGCAAAACCAATGATAATTATGTATAGCGGTAACACGATAGTATATACGCTCGTATTGGGTAGTGCCATAATTTTAAAATAACGTTCGATGAATGCGATATAATGCAGTTATGACAGGAAAAAGAACGCATCAAGAATCTGCCCCAGTTCATCAAGAGCAAGAAGCAGCTCCGGAACTACTGATCGTGCAATCCGAAACAATTTCGGTTCGAGGTATGACCAGGGCAGTCGAGCAGACTCGCCAGTTACTACCTCCAGTAGCAAAAGAAAAATAAGCTAGATAACCGTTCACTATATTTGTCGCAGGTTATCTTATTTGTATATTTGTGGTATAGTTTTTTCTTATGCCGATTATTATTCCAGATGGTGAGCTAGGTGGATTGTATGAGCGCCTGAGCGATGCAGGTGCTGCTGTTTTACATGAAGAACAAGCCTTACAGCAAGATATACGTCCAGCACGAATCGCTCTATTAAATCTTATGCCTGCAGAATCAATGGAACGTACCGAAACACAGTGGTTACGGTACATGAGTCATTCAGTTCTTCAAGTTGAGCCTATATTGCTGAAATTTGATAATGATGACCGTGAGCGAGATGGAGCTAGTAGGGCTGACGAGCTCTGCAGATATAAGCCATTTAAAAAAGTTATTGGATCTGCTATCGACGCACTTATCATAACGGGAGATAATTTAGAACTTCGACAAAATGAAGAGACAAATGAACCCGAACCGCTACCGTTTGAGGATATTTCGTATGCCGAACAATTAGCAGATGTAATTGATTGGGCTCGCACAAATGTGCGATCGACTATTTACTCTTGTCTTGCAAGCCATTTCGCGCTTGATTATTTGTATGGCCTCGATAGACAAATAGGTGATACAAAAATTTTTGGCGTTTATGATCATGATGTAGACCATGAAGTTGTAAGCGACTTTACTGAAGGGATGGACGATCATATTAAGGCACCTCATTCACGATGGGGTAATGTGGCTACTGAAGCTTTCGAAACGACACCCGTAGAAGTTCTGGCAGTAAATAAACAGGTTGGTTGGCTCATGGCACAAGATGCTAATGAAGCTGGTGGGCAAGATTTATTTATTCAAGGTCATCCAGAATACGAACGAAATGATTTAAAGGTAGAGCACAGACGTGACGGTGGTTTTTGGCAGGATCAGCCAGAAAATTACTACAATGCTGAAGGCCGGCCAGTACTTACGTGGGCTAACGATGCTCGTACTATCCATACTAATTGGATAGCTTCATTGTACCGTCATTTTTCTGGGCAGTGATGTAGCGGGTTTGTTATAGAGAAGTTTCTGTATAATGAAGCAATGAGAAGCTTTGATAAAAAACAGTTTACTGAACTCATTAAAACGAATCGTGTTAAGCCGAGGTTACTTAAAGACCTTAGGTTCAATCCTGATATTGTTGATGATTGGAGCATATTAGAAATACTTGCTGTCAGTACAAAAAGCGGCGATGAAGGAGTCTTAGTAATTCAGACTGATCATTTGTACGTTATGCCTTATGAGCTTCGAAAAGGCATTAACGACAGCGTAACAGGTCGTTCCAAGCCAATTACCTGTGATTTTTGCTTTACCTGGCAACAGGGTGGTAAGGCTGCTCAGATTACCTTTAGAAGAACATTCGATAATCATACCTTTACATACTTATGTTGCAGAGACCTCGGGTGTAGTATTCATGTGAGGAATCTAAGCCACGAATCTCTGCTATCTCGAACGAACTTGCATGAGGATATTACGGTGGATGATCGAATCTTGCGTTTGAAGAGTAAAGTTAATACGGTACTAAAAACGCTTGGTGCTCAGCCAGCAGCTATGAAGAACGATGGCTAATAAGTAACCTCCTCAATAACAACTTGCATTTAATGGCATAGAATGGTTTTATTACGTAATGGAATTTATTGATGGACATTCTTTTGACGGTTTTTCACGACCTGAAATTGATGGTTTGACAATCATAGAAGCTACCGAAATTATGGCAAACTACTGTCTTGAATCGCCCGAACAGGTGAACGATGCATTTGTTTCTAGGATGGTTGTCGAAGGCTTGTTTGTCGCGGTTGCACTAACGCATGATTGCCAAGCAGATTCTGATTTTGATGAGTGGATATATAGAATGAGACTAACGACAGACGAGTTTCCGCAAAATGCGTTTACTGGAATTGAGGTGCGATTACCCCATGGTGTTGGTGCAACTACCTGGCAAGGTATAAATTACTCATATGAAATTCCAGGATCTAATTCGGGTGTATTTATTTCGTACCAAAACAATAGAGATTTTTGGCACTCCATGGAACTTATGAACGGCTCCCCAGTGAGACCCTTTGATTACTGGAGCGATGAACCAACTCATCGGTATGCAAGTTTTATTATTAATCAAGATACCGTCAGTGATGTTGATAGGAGTATTGAAAAAACTACCAGAAATCTTCAAAGAGTTGATATTGGGTTCAACCTTTCGATTGCTCTCGGTTTTCTTGATAGGGAATACCTCGAGGTGGCTGATACTTCTTCGCAAAAAATTGCTAAATTTAATCGACGCAATGGTTTTATCCCCGGAGCTGAATAGGCAATAAGTTTAACATAGAGTAGTTCTGATAGAATGTGGTTATGGATGAAATCGATTCTTACATTAGTTCACAAAAAGAAACCTACACAATAAAGCTTCTAGAAATCAGAAATTTAGTAAAAGCATTAATGCCTACCGCCAAAGAGTCAATTAGCTATTGTATGCCTGTGTTTAAGTATAAACATAAATATTTAATTGGATACGCAGCTTTTAAAAATCATATGAGTTTGTTTCCGGGGTCAGAAGCAATTGAAGCGATGCAAGATGATTTACGGGGATATACTGTATCGAAGGGGACGATACAATTCACCGAAGAAAATCCGCTATCAGAAGAACTTGTCAAAAAAATTATATTGATATGTAGGGATCGAATTGACAGAGAGATGAAAACGTAATGAAGAATTCTTGTTTTTATCGTGTGAGCGTTAAGGGACTCGTGCAAGACAACAGCGGGCGAATTTTATTGGCGAGAGAAAATAATGGACTGTGGGATTTAATTGGTGGCGGGTTAGAGCATAACGAAGATCCTATTGATGGGCTAAAACGTGAAATAAAGGAAGAGACAGGAATCGAAGTGGTTGACGTATCTGTCTCCCCGAAGTATTTTTTAACGGCCTACCGTTATGGGCATGATAATTTTACCGCCAATGTAATCTATGAAGTTACGCTAAAAAACCTCGATTTTACTCCTTCGGATGAGTGCCAGGAACTTCGATATTTTAGTCTTACTGAATTGCGAGATATTTCGCTTTATCCAAATGTCACAAAGCTAATCGAAATTTTATAAATTATTTTACCCTATTACGATATACTTAATCGTAATGATTTTATCGTTTTTACTGTTAATTCTAGGTCTAGCAATACTTGTTGCAGGCGCGGAAGGTCTGGTCCGTGGAGCAAGTTCTCTTGCAACTCGGCTCAAGATACCTCCACTTGTAATTGGCCTGACGATTGTAAGTTTTGGTACATCTGCTCCTGAACTGACTGTCAATCTTTCCGCAGCTTTTAACGGCTCACCTGATCTTGCAATAGGCAACGTAGTCGGTAGTAATATTGCTAATATTTTTCTTATTTTAGGTATTTGTGCTTTCATACGACCGCTAACGGTAAAAAGTTCAACTGTTTGGAAAGAAATTCCACTGGCTCTTCTCGGCGTAGTACTACTTTTTGTTATGGGTAATGATGCGCTCATAGATGGTGTATCGTTTAATGCTATTACGCGGAGTGATGGCATCGTACTTTTGTCACTCATGGCGATATTTATGTACTACATTGTTTCAATGGCTCGCTCAGATCAAAAAGAAGTAAAGAATGAAGGCGAAGAGGAAATAAAAGAGTATGGCGTGTTCCTGTCTATCGGTCTAATTGTTGCTGGTCTCGCCGGTTTAGTCTTGGGAGGTAATGTTTTGGTTACCGAAGCGGTAAAGGTTGCACAAACAGCAGGACTCAGCGAGGCGCTCATTGGATTGACGATTGTTGGTATTGGTACTTCGTTACCGGAGTTAGCTACGTCGGTGGTCGCAACGCGTAAAAAACAAGATGATATTGCTATTGGAAACGTTGTCGGGTCAAATATATTTAATGTATTCTTTGTGCTAGGTATTACGGCGGTTATTACGCAGTTACCGTTCAATACCGCAGCATCAAGTGATGTGCTCGTAGCAACTGGCGCTACTGTACTGCTGTTTATATGTATGTTTATCTTTAGGAAACATAAACTGACGCGGTTTGAGGGCGGAATATTTCTGGCGCTCTATGCAATCTACCTAGTTTATCTAATCAACCGTGGCTAACTCGCAGCGCTGTGGTAGTA
>CAYMTU010000043.1:0-8248 GCA_964393455.1 uncultured Candidatus Saccharibacteria bacterium | reverse complement strand
AACAGGCGTGCCGGAAACGGTACCGAGGGTTCGAATCCCTCCCTCTCCGCCAGGAGAAGAACAGTCACACCCGTAGTGGTATGGCTGTTTTTCTTTAGTGCAACAATTGAACATATTACTTTTTATGCCCGGGCAAAGACTACGGCATCAACTCGCGATGCTCCAGCTTTCTTTAATGTTCTTGCAGCCGATTCTAGTGTTCCTCCTGTGGTCATAACATCATCTACTAGTATAATGTGCGACCCTTGAACTTTATCTTTTCTAATAACCTTATATGCATGCTCGAGCTGTTTTAAGCGATCTGCTTTACTGGAGCCAACCTGTCTGCTTTGCCCAATTCTAACGAGCAGTTGCTTCATGGGTAGGTGTAGATGCTTAGAGATACCAGAAGCTATAAGCACTGACTGGTCATAACCACGCAATCGTCTTCTTGATGTTGCGGTAGGAATTGGAACGACAATTGCGTTTTGGTATTCATCTGGCAGGGAAGAAAGCATTGCACGTACAATCACATCCGTCGCAGCTCGTGTTCGTTCAAACTTTAATACATGAATAAGTTCTTTAGACACGCCAGTATACTGGGTAGTTATCCATACATGCGAAAGTGAACTAATTTTTCTGCATTTTTTGCACGTACTACTTCGCGTCGTTAATTTATAGCATCGGTAGCACCGGGGTGGAGATACGCATACCAAGACAGAAGCGCAATTGCTACAAACTAATGTACCTTCAGCGTCGCATACAAGACAATTATGAGGAGCAACGATACTAATTAATCGTTCGAACACATTCATAGTACCAATCATCATACACTGACTATGTTGGATTGTAGTACAGTATTATTGTTTGATAGTCAGATAAAACTAAGTATTAATGCGAAAACATTCCACTATTCAATAATTTAACTATCAAACTGCAACAGCTGTAAAAGTTAGATATTTTTCAACTGTTGTGGATATTGTGTTGTAAATATACCCTTAAAGGTTGATGAGTGAATTTTGCTAAGCTATACTACAATCAACACAAAAAGACCAATTCTTGAAAATTAATCACTGAAACGTGGAGGGTAACAACAATTATGGCGCGACGAAACCGCGATGAAGATCTATTGATGGAAGACGAGTTAACCGCCGCCTTTCTTGGTGAAGAAGATGCTCCTGTAGTGTCTAGTAGTCCAGAGCAACCTACAGCTACTGTAGCAATCGCTGCAGAAGAGTGGGATGAAGAAGAAGCTGTACCAGGCCAATTAGCCGTTGACGTATACGAGACCAAAGAAAAACTCGTCGTAAAAGCACGCACCGCCGGTGTCAACAAAAGCGAACTCGACGTTAGCATTGCTGACAATACGCTCAGTATCCGCGGCACACTCAGTGCGGGCAACGAAGATGACGTAGAAAATTATTTCGTTCAAGAATGCTACTGGGGTGAATTCTCAAGAAGCATCACACTTCCAGTGCCTGTCAAAGAAGAAGAAATTGAAGCCGTACTAAAAGATGGCGTACTCACCATCAGCTTCACAAAACTCAAGCAAGACACCGTTAAGAAAATTCAAGTCCTTTAGTTCTTAAATACAATCAGCTACTAAAGCATGGTTGTGTTTAGGATAGATACATAAAAAGAGCTCCACCGGGAGCTCTTTTTTGATAATCTTTTGTCTAAATCGTAGGAAAATCTACGCGCCGGCACCATTGCCGGTAAACCTACCGAGTACAAACTTGACGATAATCTGAGCGAGTGCTACAACAACCAAACCAATAACTGCATAAAGAATTGTGTTCTTGGCTTTAGTTACATTGCCTGAATCACCACCTGAAGTTATGTATTGAATACCACCAACGATAATCATAACTACGGCGATAATACCGACAACAGCAGAGAAGAGGTTCAGTCCTCGAGCAATCGTATCATTGACTGTAGTATTCGCGTTCGCCGTCTCAGCAGCACAGGTACCGGCAGCTGGGTCACCTGTAATTGATGCGTTTGATCCGCTACACAGACCGTTCTGAAGTTCAAAGTCGGCAGCATGGGCTACTGGAACGATTGCAAGTGGAGCAACGAACATAGCCAACACTAGTACGCTTGCGAACATTTGTTTTATCTTTTTAATCATATCTTTCATTATCCTTTTTATTTATTCTTATCCTTTTTATACCATAAACTATTACAACATTTCAAGCATATTCTTCCGTCCAAACTATGTAAATCTACCTATAACAAAATGAACAATAACCTGAGATATTGCCACTACAACCAACCCTATCACTGCATATAGTACGGTGTTTTTGGCACTACTTATTTGAGATGAATCTCCCTGAGAGGTTATATACTTAATTCCTCCTATCATAATCATGACCACAGCAATCACACCGATAATTGCGCTAAAGAAATTTAGCCCCTTTCTAATTACGTCGTTCAATGTGTTAGCACCTGTGCCACAACCTGCACCACTTCCAGAAACAATTCCAGCGCCTTCACAGACAGCATCTTTATTGGAAGCAACGACAATACCGGGTGCCAAAACCAACATGGCGACAATCATGATTATTGCTATTTTTAAACTATACATTATTCTTTTCATATTAACCCCACTATAAATCCTACTATTACTCTTGCCATTGCTATAACTACTAAACCAATTGATGCATATATTATCGCATTACGAGAATCACTCAACTTCTTACTATCTCCATTAGACATGATCATTTTAAGGCCACTGAGCATTATGATGATAACAGCTGCAAGCCCTGCAACCGCAGCAATTATGTTGGCTATTTTGTTAATAATTCCATTCGATCCATAAATCGGGTCAGGGTCAACTGCGGCCTTTTCCTTGCAAAGTGAAGAGTTCTTTGCATCTTCTGATCCTTCTCATGCTTTTGCAAACTGATCATCAAACGCATGTACAGATGCAGGAACTATCAACATTAGAGACATAAAGGAGACTATAAAAATGTTCTTAACTATATTTATCATAATCTTCCAGCTATTAAGTTAACGATGGCACTAGCACTTACGCAGACTGCCAAACCTATAGCGGCATATACTATAGTATTGCGGGCTTTGGCAACTTTATCAGGATTTCCTTCAGATAAGATGAACTTGAAGCCGCTTATAATAATTATTATAAGCGCTACGCCCCCAATAATTGAAAAAATTACGGTCATAATCTGAGCCATTTTTGCTGCATTTAGCTCTCCATCAGGAATATTAACGTCATCTTTATTTAAAAGCGCGGCAAACTGGAGTAATGCATATTTCACCATAATACACTACCCGTAAAAGCTACAATCGTAACAGCTAATATCACAATAACCATACCCACGAGTGCGTTTATGATCGTCCCTTGTGCTTGCTTGAGGGCATCTGGTTCACCCTGACTTGTTATGTAACGAAAGCCGCCATACACCACAAAACCAAACGTTACTATCCCGGCGACTCTAAGTAAAATCTCTACGATTGCAAGCGCGATGCGAGGAAGCGCTAGAGTAAAGGAAAACTCTCCATTTTCAGGGTTTTTAGGTCCGGTAATGGCACACGGGTCACTACCTCTTGGCCCCACATCAAGATATGCATACCATGGGGGAAGATTGAGAAATGAGCTTCGTTTGTCACATGCTGGATCTAATCCTTCAGCCATTGATGACTGTGGCGCAATACTATTAAAACTAATAAAGGATATTACAGCTACTATCATTGTCATTAACAGGGTTTTCAAAACACACCTCCTGGAACTATCCACTGTAAAAATGCAAAGGTGAATGAATAAATAAGAAGCGCTAACAGGGCATTAGATATACGCTTCTTTGCAGCGCCAACAGCCTGCGCATCACCAGCTGACATAGAGTACTGAATACCGCCAACAATTATTGATCCAACAATTGCAATTCCAACTAATCCAGTAAGAATATTCACAAACATATTTAGGTACCTAGTAATTCCACAATTTGCTGCGGTTTGATCAACCACGCAGTCCGGGTCTCCACTACATTTAGCATCACTCGCCGTATCTCCGGCTTGCTGTAAGCTACAATCTGCCCTGTCTGGCTCGCTGTCTGTAGGAGTAGCAAATGCTTTCTGAGGAACTAACAAAGATATAAATGTAGCAACAAAAAATGAGGCTATTACCAACATGAGTCCTCTTTTATAGTTGAGTATTGTCAGATAATTTTTGTTTTGTATTGTTAGATAATTCATAACTAATTAAGCATACTATAACGCTTAAAAGACATCCAAGCAAGACTCTCTATAAGACAACTACAATTGCTAAAATATATTATTCTGATTTTACTGTTTGCTCCATCGTAATTACTACTTTATAATTCGAACGTGGGTAAAAAACATAAACTCTTTTTAGTATTTACATTATTTCTTTTTTCTTTCTCTACTATTAGTACCATTGCTGCACCAAAAGTAATCGCTGCAGAAGATATGCCTGCGAAAGTAGATACATTTTTTAAACTACAGACTTTTCGACGATGCATAAATAATGTTGGCATATCAGAAACATTGGTAAAAGGGGATTCGAATTCAGTTTTTGGTAGCGTTAATGGAGTAGAGTGGAATCCATCGGGCACTACCATAAGTGTAGGGTATGTAGTAGACCCAGATAATGGCGAGTGGGCTTGTGGAATTGCATCTCATGCTGACGATTGGTTTAAGCTGATAGGATATAAGAATTTTAAAGACTTTCGTGATCAAAAATACAAAAGTAAAGGAAGTGATAGCGATTTTCTAGAGTTAAAAGACAGCAAAGATGCTGTAACAAAAGAGGTTAGAGACGCGATCAGCGATAAGATGCCCAACATAACTGGGTACATGCGCTACTATAACTTTTTTAAAGCCTTTAAGAAGTGTGCTTCGGGTCCAAAGAATAAAAACGACATAAAAGGTACGACCATAACCATAAAAAACTATGTTAAATTAGATGGAACAGTAGTTAAAGATGCGTCATTCGAAAGAACAGAAGCTGATCAGATACCAGTAGGCCATTACGCTGAAGGCGATGATCGACCTAAGGACGGAAAACTTGCCTGTGAAACTATCGCTGAAAGACTCGACCAATACTCGGATAATTATAAAAAATGGGCAGACGAAAACAAAGAAGAAGTAACAGCGATTGAGGAGGGTGGGTCAGCGTCCTCAGATCCGGACAACGACGACTCTTGTGAAGCGCAAACTGGAGTTCTCGCCTGGGTAGGATGCCCAGTAGTTAATCTGATTAGCGGAACGCTTAACTGGATAGATGCCCAGCTGAACCGTCTCATGATAATTGACCGGCCTTTATACGCGTCGAATGAACAGATGTATGAAGCATGGTCTAGATTTAGGAATATAGGCCTTTCAATCCTCGTAATAGCCATGCTCGTAATGGTAATTAGTACTGCTCTGAGTTTAAATTTTCTCGATGCCTATACAGTTAAGAAAGCATTTCCTCGTATGGTTGCTGCAATTGTATTTATCACGCTATCTTGGTGGATATGTGTATTTTTGATTGATCTTTTCAATGTGATAGGCCAGGGAATTCTTGGAATAATGACCGCTCCATTCGGCCTAACTGATCCTGCCTTAAGTGAGCTATTCTATGTAAACGCCGGTGGAGCTGTAGCGCAAGGCTCGGTCTTAATAGCTATTACTGCTAGCGCATTCTTAGTACCTGGAGCACTCGGTATTCTCATGAGCTGGCTGGGTGCGGCGCTGCTTGTTATGGCAATCGCTTTCATTACGTTAGTAGCTCGTCAAATGTTTGTTATTGTTCTGGTCCTATTCTCGCCACTAGCCATTCTTTCATGGATTTTTCCAAATAATGATAAGCTGTGGAAATTTTGGTGGGGCACTTTTACGAAACTTCTATTAATGTATCCGATGGTTATGGCACTCATCGGTGCGGGTCGAATTTTTGCATCTGTTATCGCAACCACTTCCGCGGGAGGCGCAGAAGGTGGCCTTATTAATCCTCTTCTTAAGTTAACAGCTTACGTTTTGCCATATGCATTTATTCCGTTCACCTTTAAAGCAGCTGGTGGAGTGTTTGGAAACCTCGTTGGCATGGCTAACGATAGAAGCAAAGGTGCATTCGATAGATTGCGTAAGAGTAGACAGAAGAATATGTCCATGATTGGTGAAAATGCTAAGTCAGGAAAATTTGTACGCGGTGGTACTGAAACGAATAGAAGAGGTCGACTTAACAGGGGTGTGGAAGGACTTGCAAATATTAAAGAGGCGGGTCTGGATCCTCGATATATGAGAAACAGGATGAGAAATGCTTTGAGTGATGGAACAGACCAACACTTAGAAGAAGCGGTGAAGAATAGTTCTTTTGGCGTCTGGAGCGGCGATGATGCTAAATTATGGGCTGCACGTTATGATACACGAGAAGATATTGGCAACGAGTTAGCCCGAGTGGATGGCGATAGATTTGGTGCAGGTCATGAAGAAGCGCGTGCTCGCGCCGTCGAACAAATAATGAAAACGAAAAGGGAACTATCTCCAGAGGTCTTATCTAGGGCAAGAATACGTGCCCAAGCTAAAACAGGAACTGGATACATTGACGAGAATGGAGCCTTTGATGCCTCTCTAATGATGCGTGATATTAACGAAGCATACGGTGACGACAGAAATGGTGCAGGTAAAGCTCTTGCGGAGATGCGTAGCTCGCTCACTAACTCGGGTCAAATTGCAGGAATGGCAGGATTTGGAACCTGGGCTGGAGAAATGGAAAATATGTATAATCATCGAGGAGCGTCAGAAGAAGAACGAGCACAAATTGCTCAAAATGCTCACAACACTGTTATGGATGATGCAGCATTTTCTATCACACCCGATCAAGCTTTGTACGGTAAACCTTCGAGTGCAGCAGCTGTCGGTGCTGCACACCGACGTCGAATACAAACACTTGCTCAAAGCGTCAGATCAGGCGATGCGGTTATCCCTACTGGAGAAAACGATGCAAACGGTGCTCCTATTATGCGTGCAGCTACCAATGAAGACGTGAGTGCTGCTGTTGCACATGCAGCCGGCATATACGATGCAATCGGTCGTGCCTCTCCAAATAACGCTGACGCTATGGCCGAAGAATTAATGTCTGCAAATATTAATGGGCCAGATGCTCCAGCTGCCGAGCATGAGACCATCAGAGACTACATACAATGGCAGATGGGGTCAAACGATGCATTTGTTGACAGAAGACGAGATCTAGGTCAAGGATTTGATGCAGCTGCAGCTGCGGAAGTTCAACGACGTGCAGCAGGAACAAACCCAACTGCCGGTACTCAAACAGGTACGCCTGGAGGGTCTGCTGGTGGTGGTGTTCCAGGACTATGAACTTAATAGGTAAATATATTAATTCTACTGTTTGACATTATAGCTTTTGTATGATACTATATTTTTATGAATTCGCCTACTTCTCCGAGCCCAGAAGCACCGCACACTGAGCAAACTACAGAAGGTCCAAATCCAGAAATTTTATATCCACGTGTCGGCCCATTAGCCCAAAAACTGGGATCGTTAGAAATATCAGGTACATTTGCAGGTGGAAGATCTGCCGTTGAAATAGTGCCATCTACGATTGATATTTCTGTAAGTGCAAGTAGTGTAGCAGGAAACGCTATAAACAGACTAAGAAGGGATAGATTGTCTCGACGTATAGAAAAGATGGAGACAGAAATTCCAAATATCGAATCTGCAATGGACACAGGAACTACCATTAATCGTACTCGCAGAAATAGATTGTCTCGACGTATAGAAAAGAACAATACCGATATACCTAGTCTTCAAGAAGAAATTGATAACCCAGGAGTAGTTGCTAGGGTTGCTGAAATAAATATCAAAAAAAGAGCACCTGCAAAAGAGTATAACCCTCTGAAGTCATGGGACACGCACGTTAAGCGTCGCCCACTCAAGACTATACATCACACCCCAACTGCTCTATCAGCAAGAGAAGGTAAGCCTGTAGCGACAAACTCGTTACAAGAAATGCGCCAACAAAAAATGGAACGCCTCCATCAAGAGCATAGTAAGCTAGGCGATCACATTGAAAGATTTACTGAACTATATGGTGATGTTCTATATGACAGTGCTGAAGTTGAAAGACTTCTTAGTAATGGAGACTTCACAAGAGGTGAGAAAAAATCAATTCGACAAGCAGGTAAAGTTGTACGTAGTTACGAAAATAAATCTCGTAAAATAGCAACAAAGCTAGAAAATACAGCTTCAGGTAAGAATACTCAAAAGAAAATTGAAAAGAAACGGG
>CAYMTU010000042.1:0-8275 GCA_964393455.1 uncultured Candidatus Saccharibacteria bacterium | reverse complement strand
ATCTTGCTGTCCGACTGCTCCAAATATCACCAGACCAAAAATTAATAAGATAACAATGAAGCCAAGATTCTTCATTCCTGATTTTTTATTTCCACCTGTTTTCTGACTCGATTTGAAAGGTTTTTTGTCCATACGTTTTCTTATTATACGGGACTAGGGTAAAAAAACCCAAGAGAAGACGTGAGAAAAGTATATGGGGGCAAAAAGTATATAGTATTTAGTATTTGGTATATTGCATTAAGCACAATTGGATTAAACATATATCGTTGCTATATACCATATACAACATACTAAATACTTGTAGTTAGCTTCTATTGGTGAGTACTATCGACTCTTTACCGATACGTATCCGATGCTGGGCATCGATGTCTACTTGTTTTCCGGGAGCTAGCGTCTTGCATTGCGCCACGAGGCGCTCAAGCATTTTAGAATCGAACGTTGCAATGCCGTGACTTCTGAGCCAACTGGCCATAACCTCTTTAGAGACAACATGAGGTAACTGCACAAACATATGTCTATCCAGAGTCTGGCGAGCGGGTTGGGCATGAAGATAGACCAATAAATCATCGTCGATCGCTTTATTGAGAACTTTTATATGGTTAATAGCCTGAAGTAGCGCAATCTTGCCCTGTGTACCGATATTAGGAATCAAAATTTTACGAATGTAGTTTCTCGTTATCGTTACATCGGAATTAGTGCTATCTTCATGCCAAACAAGTCCTTGATCTTTCGCATAAGCGTGAATATCCGATTTACGTACATGCAATAGTGGCCGACGTATGTGCGGCAGATCAGATAGTGAGCTCATACCTCTCCGACCTGTGCCACGCAGCATATTAAAAATAGCTGTTTCGATAGCATCATCTTGATGGTGTGCGGTTACGATCGCATCGGCTTTTGTTGCCTTTTGCACCTGTCTTAAAAAATCATACCGAGCATTTCGCGCAATTTCTTCACTTGCTCCCGCGCCAAGATTCCCGTTTTGATATACAAATGGGAGTCCATACTTTTTAGCCATTTCGGCAGTCAATAGTCGATCTTGCTGTGAATCACTGCGAATACCATGATCAAAATGAGCCACCGTAAATGTGTAGTCAATAGTCGCCTGTCGCTTGTCGATAGTATCTTTTTCTACTAACGACTGAGGACTGTAGACTGGTGACTGCATTAGCTGAGCTAATGCATGGAGCAGGCTTACCGAATCAACCCCACCAGAAATAGCAAGTACGTACGAACCCGGCTCGAGTGATGGATTAAGCATAGGTACAATTTTAACAGTTTAGCTAGCTATGTACTACGCGTCTCGTTATGGTGAATCATGACATCGCTCAGCAGTACTACCTGATCGCTAAATTTTGCATGGGCAAATAGTTGCCCGTCGAGCTCACCACCCCAATCAAATAAAATCTGAGTTTCGCTGTCCGGTTCAATTCGGGACAAAAACTCATGCCCGAAAGGACCTAGCACTCTGCCATATTGGTGCAAGCCTATTACGGCCTTTTCGCCTAGCTCCAATTGTTCGGCGATGTGAGTGCTTACCCTATTGGCCATCGAACGTATACCATCTCGAGCTCCCATAAACAGGCTCGATTCATCGCATAGCTGTTCGATACGTTCAACTGCACGCGCGTTTTCAGGCATTGTGGCTCTTTCACCAGGATTTTTACTGCGTTCCCGTACGTAATCCTCTAGCTCTTTACCGTACGATCGAACCTCACCTCTCTCTTGTCTATCTTCCCAGTCTGCGCGTGCTACTTTGAGTATTGCTTGAGCGCGAATACTCCTGTTCCGATCGCGATTAAGTTGGCTTAGTGCGTTTGCGATTGTCTCTGGATTAATATGCTCTGGGCATAAAAAAATACCACCTTCTGGTGGTATCGTCTTGGCTTCTCGTCTAGTAGATTTTGTTTTATACATACTAGAACTTAATTATAGCACGCTAGTTTAAAAATAATAAACAACCATGGTCACCCCTATAGTAATCAGGTATAATTACGGTGATGAAATCAGATATTACTGCTGGTATAGCCAAAAACCTTCGACCGTTATTCGTCCCGGATTTTACGGCCGATCATATACTGGATGTTAATTTCAGTAAACTATACTCTCTTGGCATTCGACATATTCTCATTGACCTCGACCTAACTTTAAAGAAAAAGATGTCACGAAAACTAGAGCCAAAAGTAAATGACTTTTTAATTCATAACTTTAAAAAATACAATTTCAAATCAATTAGTATTGCTAGCAATAACATACTAAACCTCGAGCGCTACAGTGTTCCACTGCAGGCACATCTATTTCAACCATTCTGGAGAGGAATACGATTTATTCGCAAGCCAAATCAAGCATTTTACGAACGAATACTGAAAGAGATTCGTGCCGATCCAAAACAATGTGTCATGATTGGCGATAAACTTCATGGGGACGTCTTTGGTGCCAATCGGATGGGTATGATGAGTGTACTCGTTAAACCAAACGGAAAAGATTACTGGTTCGACAAAATTCTGCTCACCCGCATGCGCGAACATCGCACCATTGAAAGCTTCAAGCCCACTGAGCACTAGTCTTTATACGGCTTACCTAGAGATATTTCGAAAGAAAGTCGACTTTGAATTCTAGAAAAGTACCATCGATGATTGACTGCCTTATTCGGTCGACAAGATTGACCGCAAAGTATTCGTTATGAATTGAAGCTAGCGTAAAGGCGAGCATTTCGTTGGCTCGAAACAGATGATTAATGTAGCCCCGGGTGTAATTTTTGCAAGTATAGCAATTACAGTCTTTATCTATGGGACTAAAATCTTTTTGGAATTTTGCATTTTTGATGTTAATTCTTCCTTTTGCTGTATATAACCCACCGTTTCGTGCTTGTCGTGTAAAAGCTACACAATCAAAGGTATCCGTGCCATACTCAACGCCTAGAAATAAATCGGTAATTTGGTTACCCATACCCAGTAGATGACGCGGCTTATTCTCTGGTAATTCCTCAACCACCCAACGTACGGTCGTCGATATTTCGCCAGGCTCGAACACGCCACCGATGCCATAGCCATCGACGTCCAGACTAGCCATAAACTGGGCAGATTCACGACGTAATGCTTCATTTCGGGCGCCTTGCACTACCGGCCATAGGGCTTGGTATGGCTTGCCGGCTTTTTGATGTATTGCCCACTGCTTACTGTGCTCAATTACGCATCGCTTTGCCCAAGCATGTGTACGGTTTAACGATTCGCGAAGATACGCTTCGCTGGCTAATGGCGAAGCTAGCTCATCAAACGCCATATGAATGTCTGCGCCAATCTGCCACTGCAATTGCATGCTGCTCTCTGGTGTCATTCTTAAGCTCGATCCATCGATATGCGACCGAAAGCTAACGCCGTCATCGTCTACTTTGGCAAGTTGGCCGCCGCTGGCTTTGGCATTTTTAGAATCGCCCTTTTCGCTGTGAGCCACCGCATCAATGCCTTTTTTGTATGCCACGCCCAAGCTAAAAACTTGAAATCCGCCACTATCTGTAAAGGTTGGACCATGCCAATTCATAAATTTGGCCAAACCACCAGCTTGTTCAACGATTTCTGCGCCCGGTCGAAGCATCAAATGGTAGGTATTAGCCAGAATCGCTTGTCCACCGAGATCACGTACCATTTCATTGGTCAGGGTTTTTACCGTCGCTTTGGTACCACCCACAATAAAAACGGGTGTTTGGATATCGCCATGAGGCGTATGCAATACTCCAGCTCGGGCATGCGTGCCATCTACTCTGTGCGTAACCGTAAACGAATAATCTTTCATAAGAAGTTACATTATACCATGACCCCTGTAATTATACGCTTGTGTTAAGCGATAGATTATTCATGTGCTTATAACATGTAATTCAGTACGCCAAGATGAGGCATTAAGTTGTTTCACATACATTCTATTTTTTTGTAGGCAATAAAATTGTAACTGTCGTGCCTTTTTGTAATTTGCTAGCAATATTGACGGTGCCGTTATACTTATGAACAATTTGGTAGACAATTGCCAGTCCCAGACCGGTACCACCAATACGCCCGACGTTCTTGCTTCGATAGAAACGTTCGCCCAAGTTAGCAATTTCATTCTCTGGGATACCGATGCCCTTATCTTTAACCTCAAACGTAACATTGGTTTTATTTTTCTTCAGAGCGATCATTACTTTGCTTTTATCTGGAGAGTATTTAATGGCATTTTCAGTAATATTTCGCACTAAGCAGACCCAATCTTTGTCATCGAGAGGCAATAAAACATCTGAATCTATAGTACTCTTCAAGCTAATGTTTCGCTGATTTGCTTGCGCGTAAACACTATCGATGACGTCCAACGTAAGATCTGAAATATTAATGGGTGGAAGGTTCACTAGTTTTTGTTTTGATCGCTCAATCAGTAACAAATCGTCATTTAACTTCACTAGCTGTTTTACTTGCCTATCAATAGTGGTGAGCGCCTTATCTTTGTCTTTTGGATTATCGCTACTACGAGCGTCTTGCACAACCGCATAGAGCGCAGCCAAGGGATTTCTCATCTCATGAGAAGCATCTTGCAAAAATCTTTCTTGATCGGCAAATGTTTGCTCAACGGGTCTGACAAGTTTTCGAGCCAAAAAATATGCCAGCAGTACGCTAAATAAGAGTATCGGTATACCAGTAAACACAAGTGCCCTTCCGAGTAGGGCTTGCTGGTCACTCTTAACTAAATTGGCAATTTTTATAAAATGCGGTTCGGCTTTCTTTTGTGATTGCAGATACGACTCTACAGCTGGAAAATTTTCAGTCAATTTATGTAGTTCTGACGATGTAACATTTTGACGTAAATCAATTGCATTGGTAGCGTAGAGTACCGTACCAAGACTAATAACTGATAGTACTGCTAACCCAACAATCGAGATAATAAACGAATTCTGAATGTTTTTTAGCTTCTGATCCATTGCTACGACTTTGCCGCCGAATCGTTTAATTTATACCCTATTCCAGGCAAAGTCTTTATAATTGTGTAATCATTATCGCCAATTTTCTTACGCAAATTTGCTAAATGAATTCGAACCGGAGGATTTAGTGACTCTGGACCATCACCCCACACAAACTCTACCAAATCATCAACTTTGACTATCGAGCGGTTGTGGAGCATCAATATATGCATCATTCTAAATTCTGTTTTAGTCAATTCTACCATTTTTGGTCCTACAAAAAATTCCCACGTTTCGGGGTTTAATCGAAATGAGTTCGTAGTTATTTCGGCTGTCATATTAGTTGCCCCGACCGTACGAAGATGCGTTTGCATTCGCGCTAGCAGCTCCTTAAGTTCAAACGGTTTAACTATATAATCGGTTAGTCCAAGTTCAAATCCTGCCAACTTGTCTTCTAATCCATCACGAGCAGTCATGGCAATTAGTGGCATAGTTTTGCCTTGTTCACGTATGTACTCAATCATTGAAAAACCACTCTTGCCCGGTAGATTAATGTCAATTAAGGCAATATCAAAATCATGCTCATCAACGGCATCGATACCGTCTTCTGTAGAATCAAATTGCATCACACGGTAGCCATTGTTTTCTAAGAAACGGCCAAGCACTTCGCGCAGGTCATTATTATCTTCTATAATTAGTACTCTTTGTAACATACCTTATACTTTACCAGACTACTGTTAAGAACGTGTTTAGCCTAATGATGGAAGATATGAGATAGAAAAGACCACTGTCTAATTATCTACTAAAGCTACATACCTTATACAACATACTATATACTTTCAAAGCTTCTGGCTTTGAACTTTACAGTTTCTATACATTTCGTTTACGAATCATGAACAGACGCGGGAATATGATGAAATCACTATTTAATTTAAAAGAGTATAAGAAACTCTTTAAGAAAGGGTCAAAAGCCATGGAAGGAAACGGAAGCAAAATCGCACTTGTTGCAGTAGCAGCAATTGTCATAATCGGAGGAGGAATCTTCCTCGCCACAAACAATAATAACGAAACAACAACTCCAAGTTCGAGCCAAACACAGAGCACGAGCAACGAACAGCCCGCAGCAAAAGTAACAATCGTAAAAGTTGCAAGCGACACGCCAACACTTTCTACACTTGTAACAGCTGTTAAAGCAGCCGATCTTGTAAGTACGCTACAGAGCGAGGGTCCATTCACCGTGTTTGCGCCAACTAACGCAGCGTTTGAAGCACTACCAGGAGAAACACTCGATACATTACTGAAGCCAGAAAATAAAGAACAGCTTGCTTCAATCTTGAAGTATCACGTAGTGAGCGGTAAAGTAATGGCCGCTGACCTTAAGGATGGTCAAGTTGTACCAACCGTGCAGGGTGAAAACCTAACCGTAAAATTAGCTGACGGTATGGCATACCTCATCGACGCCAAGGGTAACCAAACCAAAATCGTCAAGACAGACATTGACGCAGGCAACGGTGTAGTACATGTCGTCGAAGGCGTACTACTTCCTTCATAAGGAAATACTCGAAAGAGGTGGAGTTTTAGGTAAAAGAACGGCACAAAACCAGTGCCGTTCTTTTTTATCTATCATTTTATACAATTACAACATACTTTCATTATTTCCAAGGTGCCACTTTGGAAATATTACTTATACTGCCAAACTCGAACGTAATCCGCTTCTAGTACACCTGTACCGGTCGCACCGTATAGCGGTGCCCAAAATTTTTGCCACGTTACATCAACCATAAGATTTAGAATGATCTCCATCTCAGATGACCACACTTCTTGCGTAAAACGACCACACTTCTTACCGTCTATGTAGAAATCAAGGTAGCCTGCTTGCCAGTCTACGCCGTAGGTATGAAAATCAGTAAAAGGATTGACCGTTGGCGAACAGTCTCCAGACGGGAATGGACTCCAATTTTGACTTCGACCATTATAGTGAATCGTTTGATACAGTGGCGTATCGCCACCGCCCAAATTCTCGAGGATGTCGATTTCATAAGGATATTGATAGCCGCTTGCTGCAGTCGATACCGGCAACATCCAGAATGCTGTAAAAAAACCTTTTTGTGGAGGTAACTTAAGGCGTGCCTCAACATAACCATACTTAAATTTATAGAGGCTTGGTCCTTGTACTCCACCGGTCAAACTATTAGGCTTATTTGTCGTAGATAGTAATCCTGATTTATAATCCTTGCCCCATACTGAGGGTGATTGTGGTTGTGCAACGAGCTTACCAATACCATTGGAGTACTGTACTTGGCTACTTTGATAATACTCTCGACCTTCGTTAAAGGATGCTGTGCAACCGGCGTAATCCCATGCCCACGAAAAACAAGTAGTCCATTTATTTAGATCCACCGAAGTTCCACTAAATTCTTCAGAAAAATTAAGACTCCAAGTTTTACCAGCTGCAGGAGCTATATTTGGAGGAGCAATACCTCCAGTATTAGCTGGTGCAAATTTAACTGCAGTTCCTGATGCTCCACTTGCAGAAATCGGTGCAGCAGAACCTCCTGTAATAGAGCCACTTTCTGGCTGTATTGAAGCAGTCGGAGTAGCAGCCCGAGAGACAAAAAGTGTGATAATCCCGATAAAAACAAATACCGCTATAGCTACGAAAGATTTTTTCGAAAATGTTTGCTTCATTCTATGATGAGCCATAATTAGTTTAAATTTTAGCATAAACTATATGAGTTTTCATTCTTAGTACGTTTCCAAGGTGCCACCTTGGAAGCGGTATTTTTATGGTGTAGTAGGTTTTTAGAGGATGAGCATACTGTCTCCATAACTTAGGAACGTGTACTTTTCTTTTAAAGCGTGCGTGTAGGCATTCTGCAAGTTATCCCAACCAGCAAATGCTGCAGCCATCATTAGTACCGTCGATTGCGGAGCATGAAAATTTGTCAGCAATCCATCAACAACCCTAAATTCATAACTAGGGTAGATAAATATGTCTGCCTCTCCGGATATAGTTTCCAAGGTGCCACCTTGGAAACTACTAATTTGGTCTGCTGCATACTCAAGCGTTCGCGTCACTGTTGTGCCAACGGCGATTACACGACCTCCCTGCTCTTTTGTTCTTTTGATTGCTTCAATGGTAGAAGTCGGAATCTCAAAGTATTCTTGATGCATTTTGTGCTTTGTAACGTCGTCTACACGTATAGGCATGAACGTTCCGAGTCCAACATGCAACGTTAACTCAGCGATTTCAACACCTTTGGCCTTTATACCACTGAGTAGTTCTTCGGTCAGGTTTAAACTTGCAGTCGGTGCTGCAACTGAGCCCTTCTCTTTTGCGAAAACTGTCTGGTA
>CAYMTU010000041.1:0-8661 GCA_964393455.1 uncultured Candidatus Saccharibacteria bacterium | reverse complement strand
TACTATACTTATCGGACCTGGCCAATATTGTGACACCGCGGTGAGATAGCGCCGCTTTATGCCCAAATGTACAAGTTGCTCTATGCTCGAAGCAACTATCGTTCCTGGTTTCTTTTCACGATTCTTCATTTTGTACAGCCGACTAACCGCCTTCACATCTGATGCAATACAGACCAGACCATACAGTGTATCGGTTGGCAAAACACCAATAGAACCACTACCTAAAATTACCGCTAAACGCTTATCTTTAATACTGGTTAATACAGAGGCCATACTGCTATACTATCATTATGCATTTAGATTTCTCTACTATTAACCTTGTTGGTCAAATTAGTATTATCGATAACCCAAGTAAATGGTTTCAGACACATGGCATAAATATTCTGATTATCATATTTGGAGCATGGATTTTTCGACATGTTGCATTCTTACTGATACATGGCGTCATGCAGCGTGCCGTACGGTCGCATTTTGGTAATGAAGCTGAACGCAAAAAACGACTTGCCACCCTTGAAGGCCTTATCGATGCCGTCCTAAAACTTGGCACCATTGCGGTTGCAGTCCTGATGATTATAAGCGAGCTTGGCATTAATACCGCCCCTATCTTGGCTAGTGCGGGAGTTGTTGGAATAGCACTTGGAATTGGTGCACAGAGCCTAATTAGAGATTTTATGAGCGGGTTCTTTATTATCGCCGAAAATCAGTACCGCGTTGGCGATGTCGTAGAGATATCAACCCTCGTCGGTAACGTAAAAGTTTCTGGAACAGTGCAAGCAATTACCGTTCGGACAACCATCGTGCGTGATCTTGATGGAATGCTACATCACATTCCGAACGGCTCAATCGTTGTAGCTAGCAATAAAACATTTGGTCTCGGAAGAGTTAACGAAGATATAATCGTCGATCCAGAAACTGACCTCAATAAATTAGAGGAAGTTGTTAAGCAAGTCGGCATAAAAATGGCTGCAGAAGAAGCATACCAAAAGAAAATCAAGAAGGCTCCAACGGTTGGACAAATTGTTGGTTACAACGAGCGAGGTATAATAGTAAAAATTATTGCAGACACGCAACCCGGCAGCCAATGGGAAGTTAAGAGTGAATTCTACAAAAGATTACGCCCAGAACTCAAAAAGAATAAAATCACCGTATCCTTTAATGCTACGCCGCCGACCCCTTAAGAAACTAGCTTACTAAACATTTCGTTCTTTGTAAGCTGCTTTATTTGATCCTTACACCACCAAGACCAAATATCTGCATCATCATCTGTGGCCGCTTTAACAAACTCATCCCAAGGCATCCATTTAAATGCTTCAACTTCATCAGGATTTGGTGATGGCTCACTTGCAGCAAATGCTACAAACACAGGACAGTACTCATGCTCGATAATGCCATTAAAAGGCGGGGTTTTATATATGTAATTAGGGAGAACTACCTGTAAATCTTTAATAGTCATACCAAGTTCATAATCAGTCCTACGGACAATCGCATCCTCGCGGGATTCGTTCGGAGCCGGATGACCACAAACAGAATTCGTCCACACTCCCGGCCAAACTTTTTTGCTTAAAGCTCGCTGGGTAACTAAAAATTCTCCCTTTTCATTGAATATGTAGCAAGAAAACGCCGCGTGCAGTCGAGTTTCAGAAGTATGAGCTTCTAATTTTGGTGCCGTTTCTCCGGTTGGAGTATCATTTTCATCGACATAGTAAATAAGTTCTTGCATTTTCCCCCTTAATTTTTTATGAAATTCGTAGTAAATGAGCCGCTAGTTTTTGCTGGATAACCCCTGCACGCGCATCATGTAAATTGAATCGTTCTCTGGTTATCTCTGGCATGCTCTGCATACCCAATTCTTGTGCTACTGCAAAAGTCGTATAGTCTGGAGTCGACGCGCTCGCAGTAATAGCGGTTACCCCGCTTTCTATCCCGAGTGCTTTTGCCTCCTCAACACTGTTGACTGCAAAAACTGCTACCTCTTGGCCATTGGTTAATTCGGTGGCAAGTTTAACGTATCCCATGCCATTTTTTGAACCAGGATCGGTTACAACAACTACTCGTTTAGGCAATAATTCTACCAAGGTCTCAACCCCCTTCTGTCTGTCGGCAACCGCCCTACAGACGTCACCTGGAGCAGAGTTTGCCACTGCAGCTTCTGGCATTTTTGATTGAATGGCATGCTTTATAGCGTCTCGGTAGGCTAAACTATCGTTTGCATGTAGCGTTGTTTGGGTTACAACTCTGAATCTGTCAGTACTTGAAATATCTATTTCATCAAACAAAGATTCAGGATCTTGATTAAGTTTTAGCAATGATCTGTTAACTGGGCTCTCACGTAGCTCTCCAGTAAAAGGATCGTAATCGTAATCCATGTGACCAATCATGCCAATTACCTCGTCATGCTCCAAATTGCCACCGTGCACGTATATGAGTGTCTCGTCTTTAATTCGTGCATTTTTTGCCGCCTTATGTGTATGTAGTACCAGCGGGCATGCCGCATCAAAAACTACCGAGCCTTTTTTATTAAATACGTCAGTAACCTGCGGACTAACCCCATGGGCGCTTGTTACGACGACACTATCGTCAGGAACTTCGTCTACGTGTTCAACAAATATAACACCGGCAGCTACATGGGCTGCGACTACATCAGCATTATGAACGATTTCATGGTAACCATAGACATTTGGTATGTTTAAACGCTGGGCTTCAAGCGTCACATCACGGAGTAAATCATCCGATGCTGCAACACCTTCACAAAAACCAAAATGTTCCGGAAAAACCACAGAAGATTCTTGAATCATTGTAATATTATACCATAATTATAGTATTATCGCCTAAAGGCCTAGCGTAGTGTCGGTAAGATCGTTTTCTTGATAATCTTTTGTATCATCAATCTTATTGAGCGTCTGGTCAATTTCGGAATTTAGAGTATCTATATCTGCTGCTGTTGCGGGATCTTTTGTTGGCGCCGGAGTTGTTACGGCGGGCTTCGCATCGTTGGTTGGGGTTACTTCTTTCGTGTTTTGTAGATACGCATAACCAGCACCAGCAATTAATGCTAATGCCAGCAGTACTGCGATAAATATAACCATTCCTCGACTCTTTTTTGCAGGCTGCGTATAGACTGCTGATGTGACTGATCCATTGGTTGTTTTTTCATCTTTGGTGTCTTTTGAATCGTTACTAATTTCTGGAACCTTTTCTTCAGAGGTATCATTCAATTCTACGGGTGTATCTTTGAAAGAATCGTCTTCCAGTTTTGTATTTAGTCCGGGGATAAGTTCTTTCTTTTCTACTGGTTCCGCTTCTGTTTTTGTATCTAATGCTACAGCTGGCTCTGTTGGCTGAGCTGGTATTTCTTTTTCTTTTTGTTCTTCCGGTGCTTCGCTAACAGGAATGGTGGCTGGCTTACTCTCGACAGTGTCTACCGTTTCAGGAGCATTATCGGCTCCATCAATTTCCGGCTCGACCGAATCATGCTTCTTGCTCATTACTGCATCGGCGGCAATATCTTCACTAATTTTTGAATTAAGGTCCGACAATGACATTCCTTCTGAGACAGAAGCAGAAACATCCGCTTTCGATTCTTCTTTGGGAGGTTCGTTCACTGGAATAGACATAGGTCGTGGGGTTGGTGATGCAGAAATATCATCTATTGGTACACGGGTGACTGGCCGTGGATTAACACTGGGTCGTGGGGTTGGTGATGCGTTAGTATCTTCCATTACTGACCTCCTGCTTCTGTCTGTGTTTGTGTCTGAGTCTTTTTAGTGTCATCTTTGGCGAGCTCAACTTTTGCAGCGGTGAGCGATACTTTGATTGTATCTTTGATATAGGTCTTGATGGCTGCAGCATCTTTAGCCACTACGGCTCGAGCGGCTCGAGCGGCCTCCAATGCCGCCTTAAAACCCGCTGGATCAACGGTACAATTCGTTTCTGTCACGTCTGTCAAAGCAGTTTGGTAGGCTTTAAAGTCAGTGTTATACGTATCAATTAACTTCTGTAGCTGTGTCCGTTGCTCCTGAAGTTTGGTCGTATCGATACCTGCATCTTTTAGTTTCGTTATAATTTTATCAAGACTGGTGGTAATTTTTGTGTAATTCGTTGTTCGTGCAGTGTTATTTTTAGTTATTGTTTCAACCAACGATTTACCTTTTGTCTGAGCATTTTGACATCGTGCCTTAAGTCTAGCTTCTTGTGCGACTGTTAATTTAGTAGCGTAGGCTTTCTTGTAACTTTCGAGACGGTCGGCAGGAGTTTGAGGTTTTTCTTTTGTAGCTTGTGGTGAATTAGGAGGTGTCGGTGTGGTTTGAGCCTTGACTGCCACTGGACTAAAAATGAAAACCGATAGTAGTAGTCCTGTTCCTATGTATAACTGAATTTTTTTCATGTGTATGCCTATCTTATGTTACTGTCGCTTGTAGTCATTTTAACATAAGCATATACAGAGTAAAGTATTTGTTGTCTCCAAATATTTACTTAGGATAAAACATATTTACTATTGAGTAATTTAATAAAGCCCTCTTTTTCTAGATCGTTCATAACCGGCTCGAGTCTTTCATCTGATATATTTTCTTGTAATTCTTGCATCGTGTATGACTGTTCAGATAGGTAGCGTACTACTAAACCTCGTATCTGACGACGTGAACCTTCAAATTTCGATTGTTTGACGTACGCCTTACTTTGACGGCCCTTGTTTCCGATTACTTTTTTTAGGTATGACCCGTAATCCATTAACGCCCAATACCACTCCCTGTAATGAGACACCCCTTCGGGGTTTCTCAGCGCGCCGGGTGCGGAATAAATCCAATCCCCAGGCTGCTCTTCCCAGTCAGTAATAAACTGTAAGCTTTTTTCTACTATAGGTAGAATATCTTTGTCGTCGACCCTATCTTGGTCATCAAAAAAATGATGTATGTATACCGTTCGAATATTTGTTTCTATATACACTACTGGCTGATTATATGCATAGGCACAAATAGCCGCAGCCGTGTTCTTGCCTACGCCGGGTAGCTTCTCGAGCTCTTCAATCGTATCTGGCATGGTACCGTTAAACTCAGCCATAATTTTATGAGCTGCTTGATACAAGAACTTAGCACGACGATTATATCCAAGGCCCTGCCAAATTCTTAACACATCACCAAGAGACGACTCGGAAAGAGATTTCACATCAGGAAATGTATGCAAGAATTCCATATATTTTGGTACTACCCTGGGTGCCTGCGTTTGCTGAAGCATAATCTCACTCACCCAAATCTTGTACGGATCAAAAGATCCATCTGCCTCTGGATTTCGCCACGGCAAATCACGAGCATGTTTAGCGTAAAAGTCCCACACAATTTCTTCAAATTGCTGAAGGTCACTCACTATGATTTTTGCTTTGCAATCCAATGCATAATAAATACAAGTAGCGCGTAGTATGGCACCAGAAATAACGTACTAAAAAATATGGTGGAGGTCATCGCACCGACACTACATGCTCCACTCGCGCTGCAATTATTCAACATATTCGACACCCATAGCAAGCCGAGAACGATTAATATCATATAGGGAACATACAGTAGCCATCCCTGCCAACTAGCTGGCAAATAGCTGCTACGAACACTGACAAACCAGGCACCTTTACGAGGTTTAGAAATTTTGTTTTTCTTCATAGCTCGTCGATCCTTTCTGCCAGTTTTTCGTCTTTATCCGTTACCCCTCCAGCACTATGTGTTGACAGATGTACTACTACTTTTCCCCACCCAAGTTCTATATCTGGATGATGCTGTGCCTCTTCAGCTAATTGCCCAATTCTATTCACAAATTCTAGTGCCGATTTAAAGTCTGTAAAGTCAAACTTTTTTACGAGTTGATTATCTTTTTTTTGCCACATACCGATATTCTAGATTAAATGTCGGTATTGGTCTAATAAAGTAAGTTGGGTGTTTTACAAACTAAAATTTTCAGTATTTAGTATCTTAATTTCAACGGGCGATACTTAGTCTTTCTTCACTAGATGCGTTACTTTTTGCAGCTTTTTGGTTTAAATAGTAGTTCATACCCGTATACCCTATAAGGCCAGCTAGGATAATACTTAGAATAAATGCAATTACACGAGTAATTCGAGAATGAAATAGTGGGCCCATACTAACACGGTGGACCGTCGGCTTTGGCCGAGGTTTATCAGTCGCTTTTTGTTCTTCTTTTGACTCATCTATTTTTGGCCTTTGGGCACTTAAATCAAAAGGGTTAAAGTCGTTATCCATATTGCTTAAGTATAAAGTAGAATGCAATTAACTTAAAGGCCACAGATAGTACTTGGCACTAACCTACTGCGGACCAGGAACTTCTGTTACGTTTGTTGGAATTGTTATTGTTACGGGCTTATAGGTATAGACAATAGTAATCTTGCCATCTTTTGTAGTTGTAATAAGCTGATTAATTCGGTTAGTGCTTTTATCAATATAGAATTCAAGCTTATCATTCCCTTGATAGTTCTCTGCTACCCACAAATAGCAGCTACCTGCAGGGCAAGACACCTCATCCTTATACGTAACTGCAGCTTGAAAATCTTTCAGTTCTTTATCGGTAACTTCATAGGCATCTTTTTTAAACAATTGTGTCGACGAATCGGTAGGTAGCTTAAACCATGCTTCGTTACTTTTCATGTACGTTGCTGAAGGAGTTACGATCATCTCAACTAAACTCTCGGATGTTTTTGTAGTATAACGCCAGTTTTCTTTACCGTCATATTCAATAGTCGCTGCCGTGCTTCCCTGTGTTCCTTCTGTATTCATGGTTGAGACAAAAGGTTCGCTTAATGTATTAACAGGGTTGAATTCTTTTGAACTGGCTTTTTCTGAAGAGGCCTGTTGCGTCGTATTGCTTGAATTTGTGGACGAATCAGACTTGTTTTGCGACAAGAAAAATGCAGCACCAACGATTACTACAACGGCGATTGCTACAAATGGTACATATTTTTTCATAGTTACTCCTTATATATTTTCAATTATACGCATGACCATATAAATAACTAGTGAAAAATTGCATTTGCAGTAAATTGAAGCATAAAGGTTATACTTACAATGATAATCCAAGGAGCACACATGAATCAGGATCTTATAAATCTAATACTAGCGCTATCGGTAAATGAACTGGTGCATAATACGTTAGAGGTAGTAAACATGCGCGAAAAATTACGAAGACTCTCTGCCTATATGAATAAAAAAACCTACAAAGAACTGCCTATTAAAATCGATACCCGTGCTAAAAGCTACGGAGTATCATTTTTTGCCTTTTTGATATTCGTGCTACCACTTTGGGGCATATTTACAGTTATTGATCTAGAAACAACAATGGCACTTAAATTAATAGTAGGATTACTCGTTGCTTCGTACGCTGTTACGGCTATCATGGTGGACCAGTGGCATGTCGATATCGAAAAAATAACAAAACCGTTTATGAAGCATAAAAAATCCTAGGCAATTTTCACGAAACTACCGATCTGACAAGTATTGTCGAACTAGGTGCCATTATCTTACCCAGAGTACGGACAAGCTTTTCAAAGGGTTCATCTGGATCCGCGAGCCTAAATTCAGGATGAACCTGTCCTAGTTTTTCACGACATTCCTCCACGCCCACAAAGTGCTTACCCATTATTTCTTCAATAACTTCAATATCAATCTCATCATGAACATTATCTTTATAGTCGACTACTCGTTGATTGTTTTTAGAGCGCTGCACTCGGCGCTGCCAATGTCTAGCATTCTTAACACTGTGAAATAAGCTTCTCGTCACATCCCAGGCCTCCATTTGATACTCAACTATTTCAATTTCTGGTAACGGAGGCGGGATCGTCACTCGATGTAACCAGTTATGAAACTGAAACGGCATCAAACCTTTATTTATTGGGAGATTTCTGAAAAGAGACATATTAATACCTTCTTCGTGTTTCTGAATATTTGGATACTGTGCTGCTGGCCAGTAAAAATGGTGGACGTTGGTGCTATCTACTGGCCAATCATAGGATGCGTCGATCGTGCTTTTTACCTGCTGTAATAGATTTGGTATATCAATTAGTCCCCTATCATCTGTTTGGGTTTCTATTCTGAAATTATCGGTAACGAGTCGGACTTCTTGCGGAGGCAAACCACTGGGCTTTTGGGCTTCCAGTAGCTCGCTCATCGCAACCTATGGTTCTCTTTTAGTTAGTTTTTGTGTAACTATAAACATTAGTACTATTGAATCATACAAAACAATCTCAACGCAAAAAAATACGAAAATACTACAAAAATCCTAATCGCTTGTACGCTCATTACTACTAAATAATACCTGGGTACTGTGCTAAAATAACCTTATAGGATTACCATAAGCTTGACTGGGTGTTTATGAAGATACGTGAGTTGCTAAATAACATTAATCTGCCAAAAAATAGGCCTATATTTATTGCGGCATTATTTTCAGTAATTGGCATCGTCTTTCTTATTTCTTCCAGTGCTGCTACGCCTACCGTATCGATTGAGCCAGAAGCAAATATCTCAAATCAGACTTGTCCAAGTACCCAAGATAGTGCATCCGCATCCGGAGGTAAAACCATAAAATTTGGCTGTCCGTCCAATACTACTGGTGTGTGGAGAGGAAGCGCACTCACTGGTGGTGGATTTGTAAATATGGTTTCCTATTCTC
>CAYMTU010000040.1:2628-8829 GCA_964393455.1 uncultured Candidatus Saccharibacteria bacterium | reverse complement strand
GAGCAGAGGCCTGAAGAGCCTTGTGTCCCCAGTTCGAGTCTGGGAGGAGCCACCACAATTCCTCGTTGCCCTTAATGGATCTCGAACATTTTTAATAAGTAGACAAGGCGCCTTGTGGTCACGTCCCGCGACCCCGAAACTTCGTCTTTGAAAACAAGTTTTCAAGAGAAGATTTCCTTGCAAAAAGCCACCGGCTTTTCTCACCCTCTGTAGGTCGTTTTTTGTTGGTGCCCACCCTATGGTATGTATCTTTTAGATAATAAAGCTGCGGGTTTCGGGTTGGATTTTCCCACTATACAAAATTTCTACGATCAGACCCTCTACTTCTCTTGTCATAGCTGGTAGTTGCTTGGCTTCTTCTCTGCTAAACGGTTTTAAGACAAAATCACTGGTATCTGACTCAGGTTTATGCTCGTTATTAATACCTATTCGGATTCTACCGAAGTCATCTCCGCAGTGGCTTATGATCGATTTGATTCCATTGTGGCCTGCTGCTCCGCCACCCATTCGGGTTCTTAGTTGACCAAAATCGAGGTCAAGTTCATCGTGGATGACAGCTGTCTGCGCATTGCCGACCTTAAAGAAAGATTGAACTGCTCGTACGGCACGGCCACTCTCGTTCATGAACGTGGTAGGTTTTACGATAATTACTCGAGTAGGACCCATAGTCCCGCTAGAGATTTGGCACGAAAGGTCCTTTTTGGTTACCCAGTCACTAAGTTCGTCGTGCGCTTTTACGAATGCATCGGCACAGATGAATCCTGCGTTATGTCTAGTTGTCGCGTACTCTTTACCAGGATTCCCGAGAGCGACGATGAGCATGGTGGATTGTCCACCTATGGTATACAGCGGTGCAGTTGAAGAAGTGTTGGTAAATTTTTTCTGAAATAATCCCATTTATTATCAGTATAAAGTAGAAAGTTTAAAGTAGAAAGTAAGACAATGCGTTAGTCTTCTTCTGGCCGAGTGCCATGTTTATGGGTGACGTGCTTTTCTATAAACCAAAAATGTACTGGCGAACCGGTAAAATCATAGTTTTCTCGAAAATTGCGTTCCATGTATCGTTTATAGCTCCAGTGAAGGAACTTAGTATGCGACCCAAAAACTTTAAAACTTGGAATTGGGTTATCATCTTCATGGACAATGTAGTTGAGCTTGGGTGCTCTATTTTTAAGCCCTGCTGGTGGGTGCATGCTAACGACTTTGCGTAACCACCTATTAAGTTCACTGGTTGTGAATTTTTGTTTGCGTCTCTCATCTATTTCTAGTGCTAATTCAAAAAGCTTTGTCACATTTTGGCCTGTTACTGAGCTGGTGATTACCAGCGGAGCCCAAGGAACAAAGGGAAAATTATGACGAATTTGTCCAGCCATCTGATCGCGCGTAAAGGCTGTTTTTTCTTCGTCGATGCTATCCCATTTACTGATTACCAGAATAAGTCCTTTGCCCGCTTCTTTGATCATGCCAGCAATTTTTTGATCGAGCTGAACGTTAAGCTCATTGACATCCATCATCAGTATGCAAATATCCGCTTGTTCGATAGCACTAAGGCTACGGATGACACTAAAGCGTTCAATTCCAACTTCTATTTTGCCGTTTTTTCGTATTCCAGCTGTATCGAGTATTTCAATTTCTCTGCCCTGATACTTTACGCTCGTTCGATTTATATCTCGGGTGGTACCTGCCCTGTCGGCTACAATGGCCTGTTGCTTTTTGGCCATAGTGTTAAAGAGCTGGGATTTGCCAACATTTGGCCGGCCCAGGATGGCTATATGAAGTCGATTTGGGTCTTCGTCCAAGCTTGCCTTTGGAATGTGCGCTACCAGTTCTTCGAGTAAGTTATCGATGCCAGCATTCTGCGCGGCACTGACTAGAATAATTGGTTTAATTCCGAGTCGTTGAAAATCAGAGGTACCTTTATTGGCTGCTTTATCCATTTTGTTTACAACCAAGAATACGGGCTTTTTAGTTCTGAGCGCCATCTTAGCTACACGGCGATCTTCCTCGGTAATAATTGTCTGTCCTTCTATGACAACCCAAATAATATCAGCGCTATCTGCCGCTTGGGCGATCTGCTCTTGAATAGTGAATTCGAAATCATCGGTCGCGTCTTTCATGCCGGCTGTATCCACTAACCAAAAGTCTTGGCGCTCACGTTCTACTTTTGGTTTTCGTTTTCGGTCAGTACCATCGGTACGGCGAACGTATCGTTCATTGGTATTCTCGGTTGTTTCATCACCAGGAGCATCAATAAATACCGATGCTTTTGCCATAATACTGTCGCGAGTAGTTCCCGCTTCGTCAGCAACAATTGCTTCGCGTCGTCGGAGGATATTGTTAAAAAGCGTGGACTTGCCCACGTTTGCTCGGCCGACGATTGCAATAATTGGTAATTTTTTTGCCATAGTAGTTTATTTTACCACATATTACCTCTGTTGACTAGACGCTACTATTGCCAATTATTATAGTAGAAATTTTTGATTTTTCGCTGTGGGTAGCGGTTCGCTCTTACGGTTACTGAAATTCGGTGCTTTGATCCCAAAATATTTGTTACCGCATGCTGAGGACGAACATCACCACCAACCGGCTGCTCGTCAAATAGCAATGGAGCACGAAGCAATAGTACGTCACCCTCATTAAGTGTTACGGTCGCTGTTTCCATATGTTGCCTGACACCTAATTCTGCTGATCCATAGATATTTGATACAGCGATGATGCCTGGATGTCGTTCTAGGTCACGATGCCAGGACAGTTCGCCTACTTGACTTCTGTACCTTTGAGCAGTGATCTCATCGGGTTCCCACGATTTTAAGAACGGGAATGTAGCGCTGAGAGGTTGTACAACTTCTTTAACTATTAGACTTCCAAGTGATTTAAATGCAGGTAAGTCTTGAAGTATTTCTTGATTGCCATAGCTGAGTTTGTGTGCAAACACATCAAACTTTTGTGTAACAGGATTGCCGGTTTGATCGATGCTATCCTCTGATCTAACCCAGCTGACTGCTGAGCTACACAATTCTTCCTGAATGCCCTCCGTTAAGTTTGTATCGAGAAGCTGTTCGCATACGACAAAACCGGGTCCTGTAGGCCCCAGTTCTTCTGCCCAATGCTCCACCGTTGCTCGACGTTGCTCCATGTATGGTATTTTAAAGTATATGATTGAATCTACAAATGCATCACGCCTTGAGTCGATCATTTGGCTTGCTGATAAAAATGGAGCTGATGTTGATGTTTATACACTTTTAACAAACGAGCAGCATATGCAATCCGATACTCTAACCGGTATAGTTCCTACGATTGGTTGTGAAGTTGAGGTGAAGTGGTCTTCACTATTTCCAGAAATTGCAAAAAACTATTTTGGGGAACCAGACGAACGAGGGGTTTATCCTCGTAGATATGCCGACTTAAGTACTGAAGAAAAATATTCACTTGACGAGGTTTGCCGAAAAGAAGACGAAGTGCTTAAATCTCGGTTTGCTGAGACTGAATTAGCAGGAATTCCTACAGGAGCAGATGCGTACTGGGAGTTTGCTAATAAACCAACGTATTCCTGGAAAACGTTGGCTACAGAAGTATCTCTACTCATGCAAAGCGGGCTAATTCCTAACGGTTACGAACACTCATTACACGTAACGCTCGGAGGGGTTTCGTCAAAAGGTGGTGGAGTATGTCTGCTATTGAGCGGGCTAGAATTGATGTATGTTCCGGCTGGACGAATTGAAGATGCAATAACCCCGAGTAGATATGGAACGAATCAAAGCTGGGCACGTCGAGGTACTGACGGCATAAGACAACGGTACGCAGGCGAACTACTGCTTGATCAAACCGTAGCAAGTGAGCTACGAACGTTAACAGTTAGCTCGCCTGAACAAGCTACAAGTACGCTTAGAGCAGCACAGGTACTCGGAAGTATACTATTGTCGTATAGAAACCGAGAAGATAGACAGACTTTGGTGACGGATAGGCTTTCTCCACTGTGGGAAGAGTTTAGAGCTGTTTTGTATGAGCTATGGGATCAACGTGCTTTGCCTCGAGAGAGTTGGGGCACTCCACGTTTAAAACCCGAAATGTGGCAGTTGTGGGCGCATAGTTTAAGACTGCGGTCTGAAGAAGATACGCTAGAGCATGAAACCGTACAACGTTTGCAATCGATCGTTGAGTATGCAGATGCTGAAATTATGAACGTTTAAATTAAAGTAGCATACTATGCCCAGCTACGTCGTGGACACGCAAATAACGAGCCCCCGACTTAATAGCCAGTATGCCGGCCTCCAAATTGGTGCCGATATCAAATCTTTCTTCTCCTAGGAATTTCTTTTTGCTATAGCCAATCATTACATCATGTCCTGGTACGTATCGGGCAAATTCGATAAGTGCTCTATTTAGTTTTGTGGTTTTTCCAAATCCAATTCCAGGGTCACAAATAATGTTTTGTGCCGGTATTCCAGCGGCGACCATTTCAGCTTCGCGCTCTAGTATCTCATCTAGCACTTGTTCTAAAGAGTTGATCTTTACAGGGTCGTTGTGGGCAGCTTGAATATCTTGAGTATGTTTTTTAGGAAAATGAGATAGGATGCATCGCAGATTAAATTTTGCGGCGATTTCAATCATGCGCGGATTGTTAAAGCCAGTCACGTCGTTGGCAATAAATGTGGGAGAAATTTCCGCATAGCGTTCTATTGTATCGGGGTTGTAGGAATCTAGAGAGATTAATCTAGGATATTGCTCAAGCAGTGCGGTAATAACAGGATCAAGTCGTTGAAGCTCTACCTCTTGTGGTACAGCAGTAGCGCCTGGTCTGGTCGATTCAGCGCCAACATCAACGTAGCTTGCTCCGTCTTGGAACATTTGTTCAGCACGAGCGATAGCATCTTCTGGAGCGAGATATTTTCCACCATCACTAAAGCTATCACTCGTCACATTTAAGATACCAAAAAGCTCAGTCCGATTCATAAAATGAGTATAACAAATTTGAATATAAATCCAACTCATTGCTTGAGAACTTTGTTTATGCTTAGATTTTTCGGTGAGTGCCTGGAGCGGTGCCCTTAAGTACGTAGTCTCCGAATTGGATGCGGTGAAGCTTGGCGATAGTAAGCCCCAGTTCGCCAAAGGTGCGTCGAATTTGTCGGTTGCGGCCTTCGTTCATTGTTACCGTCCACTTCGTATCTTTACCACGAAGCTTCAGTTTGCTCATTCCATCCTCCAACATTACGCCGCGTTCAATGTTTTGCTTTGCAGCTTGGGAGAGTGGCACGTATAGCTCAATCTCGTACACCTTCTCCTTTTTGTAGCTGGGGTGCGTTAGTTGGTTGGCTAGATCGCCATTATCGGTTAGTAGGAGTAAGCCAGATGATGCTTTATCCAGTCGTCCAACTGGTTTGAGTCGGTACATCGATTCTGGTAGAAGCTCATATATGGATGCACTACCCTGCCCATCTCTACTCACTACGTAACCAGCTGGTTTATTAAGAATGATGGTCATGAAGGTAGTCGCAGGTTTAATAGTGGTGCCATCGAGCGTGACAATGTCTTTTTCTTGAACGTCATGGCCGGTTGTTGCTGGCTGATCGTTTACCTTTACTCTGCCCCACGTTATGGCTTTGTCTGCAGATCGTCTGGACATGCCGGTACAAAGTGCCACATATTTATTTATTCGCATACAAACAGTATAGCAAGCTAAAAGATGGAGTATAGAACATGGTAGATAATACGACTATGAAACTACCCTACTTTGCAACTAGGTTGTTGGTTCGATAGGTGTTGGAGGTTGCAGTGGTGCTTCGGCAGCCGCTTCTTCTGCTTGTTTTTGAAGAACCTCAGGAGGAGTGAGATCGTTAACGACCGCCGTTGGTGGCGTTGTGGTTTGCGACGATGCTTCTTTTGCCGCTTCTTCTGCTAGTAGTTTTTCAAGATTATTGCCTTGTTGAGTAATGTCGTTAATTGGGTTAATAACTTTTGTATGTATAGATGTTTTAGATTGCTCTCCGGGCGCAAGAACAGTTTGTGCGGCTGGTGGTGTGACTGGGTTGCTGTCTGTGCCAGCTGCTGGCGTGCCACCCATCGCAGCAATCGTATCTGCCAACACTTGAGAATTATCCTCAACCGTTGTTGGTACTGTCGTCGAAGTTGGTACTGTCGTCGAAGTTGGTACTGGTGTCGGAGTAGGAGTTGATGGTATAGCTGAAGTATCTACAACTG
>CAYMTU010000040.1:0-2528 GCA_964393455.1 uncultured Candidatus Saccharibacteria bacterium | reverse complement strand
ACTGGTGTCGGAGTAGGAGTTGATGGTATAGCTGAAGTATCTACAACTGGCGTTGGTACTGGTGTCGGAGTAGGAGTTGATGGTATAGCTGAAGTATCTACAACTGGCGTTGTATCTTCGCTTGAGGTTGGATTCACTACTCCCTGTTCATTACTGTCTCCAAGGACTTCTCGGGCTGCTTTTGCGACATCTTCAAGCGTAACTTGGGATTTAATGAGATACCGGTCTGCTCCTAAACGGTTTGCACGATCCTTATCTTCTACTTGGCTCAATGCTGTCATCATAATGACTTTTGTATGTTTTGTCTCTGCAGTACTTCGTAATATGTCGAGCATATCAAAGCCACTAATTTTTGGCATCATGATATCGCTTATAATAAGATCCGGTTTTTCTTTAACTGCAAGCGCTAACGCTTCTTCGCCGTCTTTCGCAGAAACTATTTCATACCCTTCTGCTAATAATCTTGCTCCATAAATCTCACGGAGATTATTATCGTCTTCGACTAACATTATTTTTGCCATAGTTTATAGTTGTACTTTCATAATAATGATAATACCAATATTGTAACATAATACTACTGCTTAAAGCAGAAGTTGCAGGATAAAATACGCGCCTATTGGGTAGGTGTTTTAGTAATTACAGTTGTATCAGACGTGCCATTTAATTCAGCAAATCGTTGGTTGCTCAATCTTGGTAAATTAATAAAGAATGTACTACCTTTTCCTGGTTCACTCTCTGCCCAAATTCGGCCGTTATACATTTCAATTATTTTTCGGCAAATGAACAACCCTAATCCAGTGCCTCCAATGGTGCGGGTGGTAGAGCTATCGACACGATAGAATTTTTGAAATAAATGTGGAATATCTTCAGTTGGAATTCCTTTACCACTATCTTTAACGTATATCTGCACAATATCGTCATCGCCAGTCAAGCCGATAGAGACTTTGCCATTGTCGGTATACTTCACCGCATTATCAAACAAATTCCATACAACTTCACGAAGTCGCTCAGGATCCACATATACGTTATATAGAGGTTGTACTACTCGGGTACTTCCACCGAGTTCGCTAGAGGCATTTACATTTGCACCGCTGATACCGACTACGAATTCTATGCTGAGGTTTTTCTTTTGGGCGCTAAAACGAAGATCTTCACTTAAGTGAGATAGAAAACTACTTAACTCAATAATTTCAGGATGATTCGATAGCCGTCCGTCTTCGGCTTTTGAACTCGTTAGAAGATCTTGGAATAGTTTTCCTAGGTGCTGGGTAGAGTCGTGAGCTTTGGTTAAATATTCTCGTGCTTTGCCGTCAATATTTGTTACCTTGTCGTTCATGGCGAGCGCAAGGTAACCTTCGATAGCAGCCACAGGAGTTCTCATCTCATGGCTTGCGGTGCTGATAAACTCACCGCGTTGTCGTTCTTGCTCGCGCTCTTCACTAACATCACGCAGAATAGCTACAGCGCCATTAACATTCCCATTCTTATCGACAATTGGCGATACGTTAACGCTGAGTGATATGCGTTTGTTACTGCCTTGTGTAATGATTGTCGCGTTATTGTCGCGAATAGACTTGCCGCTTTTTAGGACTCTTAAAAATGGGTCAATCTCTTCGTCGTACGGGTTGCCCCTAGTATCACATAGCTTAAAGACTGAGCGATAATCAATATTCAAAGCATCTTTTTGTTCCCACCCGGCAATGTATCCAGCAGCACTGTTGAGCATTTGAATAATGCCTTTTGTGTCGATAGTGACAATGCCGTCAGAGACTGCTTCCAGTAGGCCAATTTGACCATTTTTTGAACCACCAAATAGAGAGCTGACCTGATTTTTGGATGCACTACTCTGAGAACTACTTGATGATGAGTCCCCGATTATTAATCGACTTACATAGGCGAGTGCTATTGCAATGAGTGCAATAAATCCAAAAACGAGTAAATTCGATGCGCCTCTTCTGGTAAAAATGAACAATACAAAAAGTGCTACAAAGTAACACGCAAACAGTAGCATTCCCTTTTTAAAGCTTTTAGGAGATGCAGGTTGGGGATTTTGTTGATTAGAATCTGGCATATAACCATAAGCAATTATGGCAGACATGCGTGTCCGCGACAACTAAAGTATTTTCGACGCATCGCGCAGCAGTCCCATACTGGACGCTACCCTGTTATTATGGTAGTATTTGCAAGTTAATTTACGCCAAAAACGGCCTCATCGTCTAGCGGCTAGGACACCAGGTTCTCATCCTGGCAACCGGAGTTCGATTCTCCGTGAGGTCACCAAAGGAAAATTATTATCGGCTAATAAGCCAAACACCGGATTCACCCCAGTAAAATGGGGTGTTTTTTGGTTTCGGAAACTTAAATCGTTGTAGGTAGGTAAAGTCTTAAATAGCAGCCCAAATAACTGAGCTTTTTTAATGTCGCTACTCTGTTGATTGATAATATTTCCAATGTTTTCGGAAAACTTTTTGACCTTACCTAGTACTCTGTCTATATCCATAGGTTTCTTGGTTTCCATATCAGTCCTT
>CAYMTU010000039.1:1895-9038 GCA_964393455.1 uncultured Candidatus Saccharibacteria bacterium | reverse complement strand
TCTTGCGATTTCTGCAACATCGTCTGAATTGATCTGCTCGTTCTTTATCTTTTCAGTAGATGTTGTTGGCGCGCCAAGTGACTTAAGGTATTCAGCCTCAATTGCTATCCACTTATTATCGAACTCACCAACCGATTCATTAAGCTCGTCGAGCCCTAGTGATTTTACGCCATCGATTTTGAAATACGTATTTGGGTAACTAGAACTCTCCGGAAGCTCAAATAGCAATTTGGTATTTAATTTTTTTTCGGTTTCACCCTCGGTTTTTAAAGAAATGTCAAAGTTTGCGTTGGCTTTTGAGTCACCAAACTTAACATCCATAGCGCCTTTGGCGGTGTTGCCTTCCGCCACTACGTCAATGGTTGCGTTCATGTCGGATTTTTCATAGCCGGCAATGGTTTCTTTTTCTGATGCAGAATTTACGATTTTATCGAGGGCTTTACCTGATCGATTGAGGCTCGTTTTCCATACATTAGCTGGCTGATTAGGAATATGGTAGCCAAAGATGTACCCACTAAGCAATATCACCATTAGTGTAGTTCCTGCGCCTACTCCTAGGAGTATCTTTTTTGTATTTTTTGGTTTCGATGAGTTGATCTGGCTGTAAGACATAGGTCCTGAAGAAGATGCTGGTGGAAGTCCACCAGATGGAGTGGGCTCGTTTTGATCGGCAGGTACATCAAAGGAATGAACTTGAGGGGCTGCCGTAGGCATTGTTGCTGAAGGGGTCGGTGACACTGGAGCAGGCGATGGTTGAGACATTTGCGTTGCCACTGGCCGTGGATTAATTGATGGTTGAGCAGGATTCCCTGGATTTGGATTATCTGCTTGAGGATTTATTTGATCTGGAGACACGAAGCGCACTTCCTAACGTCAAAATTATAATGCTTATGAAAAGATAGTAGTACTATAGCATTAAGCACTTAAAATGTATTCAATAAATTTTTACATATAGGGTGGTTTGAACGTATATTTAGGTACCTTGAAAAATCATGAGTATAAAGAATCCCAGGGTACTTACTATTAAGAAGGCAATCATTGCCGTAATCACCCTTTTGTTTATCGCGCGTACAGAAGTTCCGTACTGAACAGGCATGTTAGGTGCTAGTATTTGTGCCCAAGCTTGAGCTACAGTGTCTTTTATGGCGGCTGTTTCATTCATCTTGTTAGCAGCTTTTATGATGCTTACTATTTGCAGTGGATTTCTGGTTCGAACTTTTTGCATGTCTTCCGAAATACTTAGATCGGCACGAATTGCGTCTGCTAATCCTGCATTTACACCACCGAGTGCTCGAATAAAGTTTTCGTACATGGAGGTGTAGGAATTCGGTACGACTGCTTTTTCGCTCATTTCTTCGTAAAACAGGATAATGTACTTACTGGCATTATTTATAGCTTTCGTTCTCGTTTTTATACTTAGCCTGCCGTTGCTGTATTTGATGGTTTCGACCATGTCGTTATTAAGCTGCATCAATATGTTGCTGTCTTTATCTATGAATGAAAGCACCTGACCATCAAATACCATAAGACATGGGTGAATTTTTGAAAAATACGTAAAGCCAGTCCAAACGTAGGCTAGGGACATAAAGGGTGATTGGCTCGATACTGAAAAATTTGTGTCGTTCATTTAAATAATAGTACCAGTAAATTAATTCATAATACTACCTCACCCCTGGCTAGTAGTTATTGACAAAAACACATATAAGTTGCAATATACAATGATGAATTATCACAATCCTGAACTTCCAGGCGCTACGCCTAATATGTTTGAATTTGTTGATCTTAGAGGCGCGTATGCCGTAAAAGGAGCGCTTCAAGATTTATATGATGACCGAGCGAGTAACAGTATTGCCGGAGCAATTGGAGATGGCGAACTGGCGCAGGAAGCAATTGCTGCATCGTTAGTTGGACAGTACCAAGAGAGTGGCGTTATTGGGCCTATAGAAGATCATTTTACCGATCCAGCACCTTGCCTCATTGAGTCAATGCGCGCGAGAACGCAAGAAATTGAGCGAGACTATAGTTATTTTGATTTAGAATCACTGTTATTTTACAGAACAACCAGTATGGAAAAACATATCATGCTGCCTGCTGACGAAAACTCTCCACAGCAGTTTATTGATATGTACGCCTACAGATCTTCGGGCAAAGCAGGTGTAGCATTGGAAATTGGGATTAACGATACGGAAGGCTATCTATCTACTTACGAAATTAAAATGAGCCAACTTAATGTATCAGAATCGGCATCCGAAGAGCTTCCAACGGCGCTGAAAATGGTTATACTGGCAGATGTTGATAATTATGATCGGTATCCATCGGGTGAAAGACTCATATTTGATATACCTGAATTTCATAAATCTATTGTTACAAATGCGATAAGAAGCTTATTGGCTGATGAAATAGCATATCAATTTAGAGGACAAATTTCACAAGTAGAGAAGATTATGAATGAAACGAAAGACCCTGTTGAATTACGGAACAGGCTTGATGCTTTGGGTTTTTATTTTTAGGTTTTGCTTTGTACGCTGTGGGCTTTTTTATTGTTTTGTTTAGAATCTATTGCTGCTGGTGTGTTTTCAAAAGCTGAGAGAGCGTCACCCATACTAGAATAATGCGGAATTGCTCTGAATACTCGTGATAATCTATTTGTTCGATTGATAGTATGGCGAATGGGGCCCTTCATGCGAGCAATACAGAACGTGACATCACGCTCCTTTAGTTCGTTGATTAGATTTAGTAACATTGCGCCGGCAGTTGAGTCGATAGATGTAATAGTTTCTGCATCCCATAAAATCCACCGGATATCTTTACGAGAATCGGTAAGTTCAAGAATTCTTCTGCGGAAGAAGTTTGCATTACTAAAATAGAGGGGAGCGTCAAATCGGTAAATAATAATGCCAGGAATTCGTTCTGTTTTTGGCGGACGACTCATATCTCGGATACTGCCATCTTCGGCAACGCCAAGTTCTGCATCGTTTGGAAATGCACTCGTTCGAATCATATTGGCAATTGCTAGGATGATGGCTAGCAGCAATCCTTGAAATATTCCAAGGATGGTTACACCGAGTACGGTAACAACCGCCAGACCTGCTTCGGTGCGCCACGCATGCCAGATAGATTTCATTTCTTTTATGTTAAATAATTTAGATATTGCAATGATAATAATTAATGCCAGAGCAGCATAGGGTAGCGTTTGTAAGAGAGGAGAGAAGAACAGTAACACTAGTCCTATGGCAACCGCACCAAGTAGTTGGGCTACTTGCGTACTGGAGTTGCTTTGTGTTGCCACGGCAGTGCGCGCACCGCTGGCAGCTGCAGGCAGACCGCCAAATATACCACTAACAATATTCGATGTACCAAGCGCAAAAAATTCTTGATCTGAGTCGATTGATTCATTTTTTTTGGCTGCAAATGAACGTGCAGTTGCAATGGTGTTTGCGTAGCTTATCAGCATAACTGCAGCAGCCGGAACGAATAGCGCCTGAATATCCAGCATACTTATAGAAGGAATCGTTGGAATGGGAAGGCCTGAAGGGATGGCTCCTATAACTGTCACTCCAGAATCCTGTAAATTCAAAAGTGAAGACAACGCAATGCTGATAATGAGCAAAAATAGGCTTAGCGGGACTCTCTTGGAGTATTTTAAAACACCGATGCTGAGTCCAATGAGTAAAAGACTGAGTCCGACCGTGGGCAGGTTTGCCGAACTTAAATTGGTAAGAATGTGTGCGATAGACGTAAAAAAGTTTGCTCCAGGAACCGGGTCAATACCAAAAAGCTGGGGTGCTTGTGATGCAATTACTGCCAGTGCCAGTCCTGCCATATAGCCCAGTAGTATTGGGCGAGAAAGAAACTCGCTCATAAATCCAAGTTTTCCAACCAGTGCGATAATACAAGCAATTCCAATTAGAATAGAAAAAAGGCTAATTAGAGCGACGGCACGACCTGGATCGCTTGCACCGCCAAGTAGCGGCAGAACGCTTGCGCCAGTAAGTGCGGCAAGTGCAGCGTCGGGGCCAGCCATTACTTGTCTGGTTGATGTAAAGATGGCAAAAAATATCATGGCAATTAATGCACCATAAAGTCCCATAGTAATTGGAGCTCCTGCCAGCTGTGCGTATGCCATGGCTTGCGGAACTGCAATAGCGGCTACGGTAACACCTGCGATTAGGTCATGTCGAAAAAACGCCTTCGAATAATTTTTTAGCGTATCTAGGATTGGGATAGATATTGATATGGGTGTTTTTGTAGCCATAAGTATTTCTATATAGTAGTATAGTCTATCGTTACAAATTAAGGCGGTATTTTACGTCATTTATTCTCTGCTAGAATATGGTAATGGCGATAAAACCAGTATGTGATAAATGTGGTCAAGAGCTAGCAGAGTATGGCGGTATACTGCTCAGCCCACCGGACAAGCATGGTAAAGTCTACAAGTATCACCTCTGCGTAGCGTGTTACGAAAAGATTATTTCAACGTTTGATCTATAGAATATTGTTGGATACGCAGACTACTGCTTTTTAGCTTCGGCGTCTTTGATGGCTTGATCGAGCAGCTTACTCCAACCTTCTACGTCTCGTGGTGGATCTTCAACTTTCTTTCCTTGTAGAAAGAATGTTGGCGTTGAATCAACCCCCTGCTTTTGACCTTCAGCAAAATCAGCATTGATTGTTTCGTTTACCGCAGAACTACTAAAGTCGGATTTGAACTTGTCTATATTGAGGTCAAGTTGAGTCGCATATCCTTCAAAAATGGTATTGACCGCGGTACTCTGAGCCCATGATTCTTGCTGTTCGTATAGGATATCGTGCATTTCCCAGTACTTACCTTGTTTGCCAGCTGCTTCTGCAGTCCTCGATGCAGCTCGTGCATTTTGGTGGATTTGCTGTAATGGGAAATTACGGAATTGGAACTTGATATCTTTATTGTACTTTTCAACAACTTGCTTAATGATCGGGTGATATCCGGCGCATGCTGGACACTGAAAATCTCCGTATTCTAGTAGAACGACACCCTTAGCGTTTTCTCCTAAGACATTGTTACTGAGCATGCTTGTTTTTGATGAACTGCCGTTATTTGAAGAGGGTTCTTTTTTTGAAGTTGCAATATATATACCAACTAATCCCAGAACACAAACTACTAATGCAATCAAAAATCTATTATTCATACTATCTATTGTAGCGAATTAAGCAGAAAGCTGAAAGTCAAATTGACGACAATAGTGACTAGCGACTGCCGACTCGAGACTGTATACTAAGCATAATATGATTAATTTTATTGCCATTGTGCTGCTTGCTGTACTCACGCTAGCGAGTGTAAGTTTACAAAAAACGTACGCAAGACTGCCTGTAAAAGAACTTAAAAGGCGCGCCAAAAAAGATGATGAGTTGGCAAAGGCACTCTTTTCGGCGGTTTCTTATGGGGTCAGTCTGCAGCTGTTGCTATGGATAATTATTGGTATTTCTGCTGGTGCGTTTTTCGTGGTGCTATCGATTAGTTTACCGAGTTGGTTAGCATTATTTGGTTGTGCAGCACTGCTTTGGGTGGCATTTGCATGGCTACCGAATACCAGTGTATCGAACGTAAGTGAACAAATTGCGCAGAAAATATCACCTGCACTTTCTAAAGTACTGTCTAAGCTGTACCCCCTATTAAATAGACTAGGTAAAGAAATTAAAAAAGTTAGTAGGGTGACCGTTCATAGTGGTTTATACCAAAAAGAAGATTTGATTGAACTACTAGACCGACAAGCCACGCAGCCAGACAATAGAATGTCCGCGAACGAACTTGGGATCGTAAAAAGCGCCTTAACGTTTGGCGATAAAATCATCAGAGACTTCATGACTCCTAAACGGGTAGTTAAAACGGTTTCACAAACTGATTCGATTGGACCAGTACTCATGACCGAATTACATGAGAGTGGTTTTTCACGTTTTCCAGTAGTTGGCGAAAAAGAAGACGAAATTATCGGAACACTTTACATGCGAGATCTTGTAAAGGCAAAAACAGGTGGCAGCGTTAAGCAAGTAATGAAAAAAGATGTTTTTTACGTTAACGAAGAAAAGACACTCAACCATGCACTGCAGGCATTCTTACGAACCAAGCACCACCTATTTATTGTAGTAAATGGTTTTGAAGAAATTGTAGGTATTTTGACAATCGAAGATGTGATGGAACAAGTACTCGGCAAACGGATTATTGATGAATTTGATCAGTATGACGATTTACGTGCAGTTGCTGCACTAGAAGCAAAGAAAGATGCAAAAACCCACAAGCACATAGAAGAGCATCCAGAAGTTGAAGAAGTTCACGATAAAGAGCCAAAGACAACAACATCGCAGCCAGACAAGCCTGACGACGCTACTCCTTCCAAGTAATTATGCTATAATAGTTGCATGATAACAGTGGTCAACAACTCAAATAATAATCTGCGGGTCGGCAATACTGCTCGCCTGACGGTGCAAACTGCTTAATCGACCCATCTTTAGTCAGAAATACCTATAAAACCATAAAAATAAAATTCCAAGGTGGCACCTTGGAAAATTAGAAATATGTTGTAATAGGTTTCGAAGAACAATTATAAACTGTTACACTGGAGTAATATGAAAGACACACTAGAAATACGAACGCTGGCGAAAGACATCGCACAACATATAGAAAAACAAACGACCGTACAGGGCTGGCTCCACAAAAAAAGATTGCTTGGCGGATTGAACTTCATCTCGTTAAGAGATCGAACAGGTTTAGTACAAATTTTGGTAGAAAAAGGCGACGAGGTTGAAAAGCTACGTGGACTACAGATTGGTACAGTACTTTCAATTACCGGTAATGTCATCAAGGACGACCGTGCTCCTGGTGGGGCAGAAATTCACGAACCTACCATTACGGTACTTGTCCCTGTTAACGATGAACCTCCGATAGAAATTGATAAGCCACTCAGCCATAAAAGTGAACACCTCGATACACTGCTAGACAACCGAGCAATCGGTCTTCGTAATTTGCAAGAAACCGCTTTATTCAAAGCCCAATCGGCAGTTGGTGCTGCAATACGTGATTATTTTATTACAAATGACTGTGTGGAAATGCATACACCAAAACTACTAGCCGAAGCTACTGAAGGCGGCACTGAAGTGTTCAAGCTC
>CAYMTU010000039.1:0-1885 GCA_964393455.1 uncultured Candidatus Saccharibacteria bacterium | reverse complement strand
CCCACAGTTCTATAAGCAAATGATGGTTGGAGTATTTGAACGAGTGTATGAAATAGCTCCAGTTTTTCGAGCTGAACCGAGTGCAACAACGCGTCACATGACTGAATATACGAGCGTGGACTGCGAGCTTGGATTTATTGATTTTGATGGACTGTTAGATTTTGCTGGAAAGTTATTGATTCACGTCGTTGAATCTACCTGGAAAACAGATGAGACAGCATTTAAAATGTGGAATGTACCAAAAGCAATGATCCCTGAAAACGCTGACGATATTCCGCGAATTACCATTGATGAAATTCACGAGATGTTTCTCAAAGCTACCAAAGAAGACCACACGGGTGAAGATGATCTTGCGCCAGCTGAAGAAAAGTGGATTTGTGAATGGGCTAAGAAAAGCAAGGGTAGTGATGCTGTTTTTGTAACTGGCTGGTCAGCGAAGAGTAAGACTTTCAAGTTTTACCATATTGCCGATGAGCAAAATCCTGATGTTGCCCAACGTGCAGACTTACTGTTTCGGGGTGTAGAAATTGCCACACTGAGTATGCGTCAACATAATTACCTGATGCTTATAGCGCAACTTAAAGCAATGGGTGGCGATGTCGACAACCCTGGATACGCTGCCTACTTAAGTGCATTTAAGTATGGACTGCCGCCACACGGTGGATTTGGTCTTGGACTAGAACGATTAGTAGAAAAATTATTCAAGCTTAATAGTGTCAAAGAAGCAACTTTGTTCCCGCGCGACCTCAATCGCCTGGCACCGTAATGCAATGTGTAACTAATTGACAAAGTAGTAAAATAAGGCAATTATATACTAGACGTCACCAATTTATGATTAATCTTCTAAAAATTTGAGTTAGTTACTATCTTCTCTCTGTTTTTTAGCCCATTTTACTAAGTCTTTGTTTTTGATGGCTGGTGTTTTTGCTACTCTCTTGACGGCATCTTTGAAATTACCATCAATCCTAACACGCCGCTCATTTTCACGTACTGGTTTTTTTTGGTCACTTTTAATTTGAGCCTCAAGTTCCCCGATCTCTTTTTTTGTTGGCATCTCGTCGTTCATTAAGTCTGATTATATCGTAGTGTAGTTATTACTGTATACTTAATGTGGATATCGAAAAGGAAACAAAAATATGGATGAAGTGCTCTCAAAACAATCTGAACATTTTGAAGTACCGGACACAGAATCGGTACTGGATATTAATAGCACTATGAACGCTGAAGCAATTACAGAGACTACCGCCGAAATTACAGCTATAAATCACGATGACGGTGAACCGTCGGGTACATTACCCAACAATTATACCGGCAATCAGGTGGAAGCTACCTACGATGAAACCACACCTGTAGCTGAAGCGGCTAACTACCAGGAAAGCTGGTTTAATCTTCAGCATGAACGCATGCAAAGCCCAGAGTTTAGAGATAAGTTTAGAAGATTTATAGAAGTCCATATTAGCTCGATGTCACTAGGAGCCCCACAATCTAGCCTTGATAAACCTAAGCATTTTCAAGCGCATTATCAGCAACAATTAGGTGCGTTCGATGACAATCTTAACAATGTATATTCATCGGTTGGATATGGGTTACCTGGAGAGGTTGGCGGTAAAACTCCTGGTGGCCTAGGACACGGAAAGATCAGTCAACCCGGCACACTATATTCCGATGCGATTAAGCAAGATGGCACTCCACTCACTGATAGGCAGAAAGACATAATCGCTGGGCATGAAGCATATCATGGCATGGTTGATGCGCAAGGGGCTGCTTCCCAAGAAGTTAAAAGTGGTTTTGATTGGCAAGCTTATGATGAGCTTGTTGATGCTTCATCTGTTAGACAGCCGAACTACTTGCGTAATTCCGACGAGCTACTGGCTCGCATGGCTCA
>CAYMTU010000038.1:0-9396 GCA_964393455.1 uncultured Candidatus Saccharibacteria bacterium | reverse complement strand
TGGAGAGGAAGCGCACTCACTGGTGGTGGATTTGTAAATATGGTTTCCTATTCTCCTACTGACGATGCGACGAAACCAGATACGTTACATGTGGTATCGGTGACAGATGTATCTGGAATCTTCTACTCTCCAAATGGCGGTACTACCTGGTATCCCGCTAATGGTGCTGCCTACAGTTCAGGGGGCGATTTACGGGTTGCATCTGTTGAGTGGCACCCAACTACGCCAGGTTTAGTCTTTGCGCTATTTGGCGACTGTACTCCTGGAGGCATCATGCGAAGCACCGATTACGGCAAAACATGGACTCGATTTAACAGTAGTTCAAGTAGTGGGCCGTACGTCTGCGGTAACCAGGCTGGAAAATTTGGTGTATCGAATGGTGGCTCACAACCACGAACTGTCGGCAGATTGATGGGGATTGACGCAACCAATGGTTTTATATACGCAGGTAGTTTTGACGGTGGCGTCATGCGAGCATATCTCAGTAACCTAGGTAGCTGGCAAACGATAGGACTCGGTAAGAACACTCAAGGACAAGCTAAGTTCTATATCCGAGGTCTGACGATAGATGATCAAGATCCAACGGTAGTTTATGTAGCTACACATGACGGTACGCAGACCGATGACGGCGACGGTCGTATATGGAGAATTCGTAGTGCCAATAGCACGCCAGTTGTGGAGAAGCTAACCAACGCTCCGAAAAATTCTGAAGAGATGCTGTCTCTTGGCGGCAACCTTTATGCTGTAAATGCCGCTACAGGAATTCAAGGTGGTGTACATAGACTCGCCAGCGCCAGGACAGCAGCAACAGGTTCAACCTTTAAATCCATCTCTGGCATCGATCAGTCAAAGAGTTGCGCAGCCCTATCTTACCCGAGTGCATGTACGGTATGGTTTAGCTTAGATGGATATGTAAATAACGGAGTGACAACACTGTGGGTTGGAGCATCTCATGCAGGAAAAATAGGTGAGACGTACCGTCCTATTTGGAAAGGTGTGTCTGGTACTAGCTTTGGTTCAGACGATGGAAGCTGGATTTCTTATCCAGACAGTAAAGCGAGTATAAAAAATGATATTTTGGGACCACTAGTTGAGTGGTGGAGACTACCTAATAACTGGGCAACACCCGGGCTCGACCCCAGCTATGACTTTGGGACAATTGATGTTGGTAAAAGTGATGCGGACGTAAAAATATTTTCGGGCCAAACTGCTATTTGGCGCAGCACTAATCAAGGAGCAGATTGGTATCCCTCGTTAGATGGTTTTTTGAATCTTGTTAACCGGGAAGTGTTGGTTGATCCCAATAATCCAAACAAGGTTTACCAAACAAACGTCGATTATCGTATGTTTGAGTCTGAAGATAATTTGAGAACAGCCAGAAGTATTGGCAAGACGAGTGGCATGGAGCAAGACGGCTGGTCATTAGCACTCGATGCATCAACCAGTCCGACAACGGTCTATATTGGGTTCGGCGACAGAGATGCAAATATTCTTGGTCAAATATGGAAAAGAGATAGCGCTGGCACCTGGACGCAAATTGATAGTAATGCTTTTGGGGGACTGCGCCCAACTTCTTTGGGTGTAACGAGAGACCTTGCCAACCAACCAGTACTAATTGCTGGTGTCCAGGAGAGTGGATTATGGCGCAAGGTTGGAGATGGTGCTTGGAGCAAACTTAGTATCGCAGCCCCTGCTGCTGGAAAAAACATTATGATGGCGCAAGGAAGTAATCGTGCCGACATTCGTGTGGCGTCAGATAGTAAAACATTTTACCTATACGACCGAGCGACTGGTGTATGGCGAGGCGATAACTACGGTGCAAACTGGACAAGAATATACGCAAGTCCGAGTGCAACGAACGCCGAGACAGTAGGCTACCTACGAACCCACCCTTCTGACTTAAAAGTGCTGTTCATATCAGATACAAATGGAGTTCACCGTATTACCAATGCCAACACCGCCACTCAAGATGCAGCCGCCGTAACTAAAATAAGTGGAACCATAGCCAACACAGGTGCCATGACACTTGGTGCAAATAACACCATCTTTTTCGTAACCAAGCCAACCAGCTCATCAAGACCAACCGTATATCGTGGCAACTACTCTGATACACAGCCTAACTGGACAGATATTGGAAGTGACTACGTTAAAGCTTACGCTATACGAGTTATAACCATGGCTGCATCTCCAAATGGAACGCTGTATCTCTCTACAAATAATAATTCAACAGCAGTGTTAGATGGGGCTTACTGATACTTTTGGCCAACATTGCGATAAAAGTTACATTAGCTAAACTGTCGGCGTTGCATGTAGCTGAGCAATGAAGCTCTTTCAAAATCGTTAAACATTCCCCGTGAAGTACTGCTCGATTTTTCGATAGGTCGATGGATTTGCTTAATTTCTGGTTTAGAAACGGGTTCTACTTTTACACTAGAGCTGCTTGAAGTTACGCTCGCTATTTTTGTTTTATGTACTGTTGTTCGATGCACTGCTTGCCGGGTAGAAAAAGAAGGAGAAAATTCAAAATTTGACATTGCTGAACGCGGTTTAACAGACTGGGCTACGTATGGCAAAGATAGTGGACTTTGTGGAGATTCAAGCACAGCAGGTGTTGCGAGTTGTGGAGATGCATAAAAACTTGGCTCACCCGGTAAGGATTCGTACGATATAGAAAGATTAGCGAGTACACTCATATTTTTATTTTTACTTTTTGTTATAGATGTAACGTGCTCATTATAGCACGAATATGCTTATGTCAATAGCTGCTTTGTGCGGCTGCCCCACAAGTTGTACACTTCATAAATATTTGAGTATTAAATGGTACATTTGTTCCTGTCTGGATGTAGGTGCCTATACCCATAAACGTCCAGTCACCAAGTATGTTAGCCGCATGACCCGGACTATTCATATAGGCGGTAAACATGGTCTCCGCTGTGCCAAATTTTCCTACATTTTCTCCAACCGTTCCATAAATAGTACCGCAATACTTTTCTGGCAGATATAAGATACTGCCATAAAATGACTTATCACTATGAGCAAAAAAGTTATTTTGAGCCATAAACGAAGAGTATTCACGCGCTGCGTTATCTAAACATGGCGATCGATTTAATTTTGATCTTCCGTTTGCTGCTCGCACCCCATCAATTTTTGTTCGCATGATATTTTCAAAATTAGGATCGAGTGTCGCACCATACAATGCCGATACTTTTGGGGTTATTGCCTGCGCAACCTTTTGTGCAACATTTGGCTTACTGCTTGTTGCTGGTGCTGGAGTATTGGGATCGGCGGGCGCAAAACTAGGTACATCGATATTTGGAATCGGTGTGACAGCTTTAACACATAACGCTTCAAGCGAACTCACTGCAGATTTAAACTCTGGCGTTTCTGCATTGTTTTCAAATACTTTTAGTTCTTTTTGTACTCCGTTACTATCTGCAGCAATACTCTTATAGCTCCCCAACTGCACGCTCTGGTTTTGTATTGTTTCAGATTTTACGTTATCGATTTTACTAGACCTAAATGTTGATCGAACTTTTGCAGCATCTTGGACGGAAACCCTTAACGACGTAGTCGAGTTACTATTTTCAGGAGTACAGTACACAATTCCATCTTTTGAAAGAAATATTGACCGGCCACTCGAAATTACCTTCACCTCACCTTTTTCGTTTTTTTCAACTATTGCTGGCTTAGACTGCACGAAGCTTGCTTCTAGATTGCCTGGACTGCGTTTCTTGCCAATAACACCACTTGGCTGTTGCTCGGCAAACGCGAATACTGCCACTGAACCGACCAAAACAATTGCAACTAGAATGATCAATCTTTTCCATGAAAAAATACTATTTTTGTTTGATATTTTTTTGGTAACTTTTTTGTTTTTCTTTTTTGTGTTCGTTTTTACAGGCACGTTATTTCCTTTGTATATAATGCTTATAATTAAAGCGTTTTAGACGCTTTTTGTAAAGTCTATCAACCGTAGCACTTTTCTTTAACAATAAGAAACCAACAATGAGCATCGCTATATATACTGTCCAATTTCCGAAGTATGTATACATGGTCTTTGTCTTATTGCTAGTAACAGTCGCTTGAATATAACTATCTCCAAAACTCGTATCCATCATTATCGTTCTACCACTACTATCTAGTATAAAATTGTAGCCACCACGTGCTGACTGAACGAATGGTCGAGCATTTGCAACTGCTTGTAATTTTGATTGTGCAAAACTTTCATCATGGTATGTTGAGCTTAGACCGACAGTACCAAGCGATGCTGTATTTACCAGTACTTCAGCGCCAGAATTTGTAATGGAGCGATACAATTCAGGTGCATTTGCCGCACTGCACGCCAGCACGCCGTAGGATACGCCGTTCCATGCAAAAGGTTTTTCTTTTGATTTAGCTGGAGATATAGACCGAGTACTTTCAAATGTTCTAACCGACTGACTTTGTCCAAATAATCTTAATGGACCACGGAATATGTACGGCACAAATTCACCCCCCGGTACCGTAAACCACTTGTACTGTTGGCTGTATGGATTACCGCTACTATTGCTGTATGAAATTACGTTATATCGGCGATTAATCTCTGACTTCAAGTCACTGTCGATGACCAGTCCTTTAGGATTTTTAAGAACGCGCGCTAATTCTGCAGAATTTTGTTTTGTATTGTATTCCCAAAACCTTGAATACTCTGGCAGAACAACAACGTCGCTTGAAGACGAGGGAATGGTGGCAACAACATCAGGCAGCGGATTATTAACGTACTCGTTATCCGCTAAAACTCTACTCCCGATAGCCGTCATTACGCTACTCTTTCCAGTTGGAGACCGGTATACATAGTAGCCTGAAAAACTCAGCATAAAAATCGAGGTAGCAACTACCGCAAGCGGCAGCAATCGACGGTTTAAGACAGTGTACAGTAACGAGCACACCAGCATTACAACGCAAAAGCTCAAAAGATACAGACCGCCCCATCTAGAGGCATAGATCAACGGCGTATGTACACCCGCGAGTCCGACGTTTCCAAAATGCCAGTAATCACCAATTCTTCCTCCAATACCCAAAGAAACAATAGAAAATAAAACGCTCACAATACTTTCGCTTAAAATCCACACTAGTGGCGTAAGCCATATAAAGCGAATTTGTGTAAATCGAATTTTTAACCTAGTAAACAGCAAAACGAAAATAACAGGCACAAACGAAAACGTAATAACCGCAATTAGGTAAGGTGTAAAACCAATAATAGTAGCTAGCCATCCTTCTGTAAGATCAGATGAGCGTATACCTCGTAGCCAAGATATTTTGTAGCCATAATAAAATACACCTGCTACATAAACCGCTCTGAGTGGATATTTTTTACATATACCAGTCACCAATGTACCTATTTTTTTAAAGTTCATATGTTTATGATAGCGCTGCATTCGATAAGAGTATAGCGTATAGTAGTTACATGAATAAAAATAAAAAATTAATACTAGCCTTCGGTATTTTTATCACAATAGTTGCTTGCACGGTATTCACAATCCTCTACATTACTTCACGAAATACTAATACAACTTTACTAAAACCAAAACTTATTACATCTTCTAATCTAGATAAAACACAGCAACCCAATGTAGCTGCAGAATCCAACACTCAGCAAACGCCCACAGCATCGAATACACCAAACCAAACGTATTGTGGTGTAGAGAATATGCCTGAAGGTACTTGCAAGGTAATTAAATCAATTGAAGCGAATGGACTAAAAGATAATCCCCTTGTAACTTTTGATACATCGCAGTTGCCAGATTCATCGAGAACTTCATTGGATAGAAGTAGTTGGAAGAAATCGAGTGATGCACTATCGCAAATAAAAATCACAATCGAAGCTTCTGGTAGAAAGATAGGCGGTTTACTGTACATTCAACTCGTAGATGGATTTTGGAAAGCTACTGGATATACCGTTAGTTAGGTACGTTTGCTATTTTTAATGCTGTCTTGCATTTGTTCCCAAAATGCATCAGCCCAATGCTGGTAGCTACTATTATTTGGATGAAATAGATCTGGTGCAAAACCAAAAATGCTTTGATTGCTTGTTGTCTGCTGCTCTAAATTTACCTGCCTTAAATCAGGATTGTCTTGCACCAGTTTCCGAATAATCACGCTCGCCTTATTAGCCGGTTCGGTACTGCTCGGTCGACTATTGAAAAGTGGCATGTCGCTAACATACGTTCCTTTCGGTAAATAGGTAAGCAGTTTGGAAAACTCTTTTTCAAATTTTTCTGGTTGAAAGGTTTTAATATCGTTCGCACCGATTTCGATAGTAGTTACGTCTGGTTTTATAGACTGAATCTGTGGTATTTGATCACGCAGTGCATCGGCAATCGTTGCCCCAGTAACACTCACATTTATAATTTTTACCTTTTTGCCGGTTTCTGATTCAAGTCGTTTTGCGACCAATCCAACGTAACCCCTCATGGGGCTCGTAGCTCCGATTCCTTGTGCTGCAGAATCACCCAGAGCCAGATATATTATCTCTCCAGGTTCTTTTGCTTTTTGAGTCCAGAATTTTTTATAACTACCAACGCTTACATAAAGCAGCACTAAAGAAACCATCTGAATTACTACCAAAACAGCTAAAATTACTACTATAATTCTCACTAAGCTACCGCGTTTCTTGCGTTGTTTTTTATGAACCATTTATACTTAGTATAGTCCTACCGTACGTCATTACTACTGTAAAAGAATTACACTTAAAAATTGAACAATAAGTAATTTCTATGTATCTTCTCGTTCAACTACCAATGTGCATTCTGTTATGAGTGCGGCGATTGTACCAATTGCAGCTAGCACCGGAGCAATTATGGCACCCACAACTCCAATAGTTAGAGGAAATTCAGCAATGTTTTTTCCTTCTTTACTGCGAATGGTTATTCGGCGTATATTCCCTTCAGCTATCAGTGCTTTAACCTTTTTAAGTAAATCTTCTCCGTTAATCTTGAACTCTTCAGTCTTTTTTGTCATCACGCTTCTCCTCAGGAAAAATAAATAAGCTTATCGCAAATAAAATAAATCCAACCCCCAAGCCAATAAATAGTCCTGCCGGTAAATTCCCAAACAAAAAGCCAAGACCCATACCCATGAGCAAGCCTCCGGGAATAAATAAGCCACCTGGATTATCTTTTGTTTTTGCCATCACAACCTCCGTAGTTATCTATCTATATTATACTCTTTTTGACAAGTATATTTATTAATTTTAAAGTTGCAGAATTACTAACTAGTAATGTTTACTTGTGTTTTTCTTTTTTAAATATGTCGTCTATTTCTATCATGAGCGATTTATTGGATAGGCTTGTTTCGTATAAAGAAATGAGGATACTGGTTATCATGGCTGCTATTGATAGACCAAAGACACTATTGCCCAAGTTTTGTTGTTCAATAAAAATAAGAAACATTGATAAGCAAGCCAGCATCAAAGCCATCGACCCTATCATGAGCATATACCGGGAAAGCTCAATTCGTGTCGTTAGAATACGCAGTTGATTGACGATACTTGTTCGTTTGTAGCCAGTGTCATAATCTTTCTTGATCATCCGAATTAAATTTGCTGTCCCTTGATACCGATTCACAAACCCCAACATCAAAATTGCAATTGCTGGAAATAGTAAGGCTGGCGTCGTAATCGGGATATCCATACTATAAGATTACCATAAGCTTTTTTATTGTTACGAAATCTATTGAATAAGCTGATAAAAAATGAGGCCGCCAGACGTAATCACACCCATCGCTGGAATTGCTATCGGAACGGTAATATAACCGTCGTGTTTCTTTTGACGACGCTTGATAACGAATAGTGACGCATTCACCAATGAAAATATGCTCAAGACTAGTAAGCTAGTGATTTTTGCGAGCGAAACCAATGGCAAAGCAATAGTTGCAACTATCATAAGCCCCACAATAACTGCCGTAGCGATTATGGGAGTTTTGGTGGTTTTGTTTACTTTACTAAATTCAGGGCGTAACCAACCCTGTTTCGACAATCCATATAGAATACGCGATCCCATGATTACTTGTACTACTACTCCGTTCACTGCCGCCGTTATTCCAATAATCGACAATATTCCCGCAAAACGTGCTCCGCTCTGTTCATATACTAAACTTAGAGGGGCTGAGCTTTTAGCTAATTCTGATGGAGGAACAACTGTAATTGATATAATGACTACCAATAAATATAGAACGGTTGATGCAATGAGCGAAAACAGTATGGCCAATGGCATAGTACGTCGCGGATTTTTTACCTCTTCAGCCACATTGACCATATCTTCGAAACCAATAAAGGCATAAAAGGCCAAAAAAGCACCCGCTACGACTCCACTCAGGCCAAGTGTCGGATCGATTCGAACAAAATCACCAGGGCTGATTTGCGCCAGAGCACCCCTCCCCGCCCAAATTATGAGCAGTAATCCTGCGATTTCTACAACCGTAAAAATAGCCGCCGTAACGGCAGATTCGCCAATCCCCTTTGCTGCCAGCAATCCAATCGCAACGAGCAATCCTACGCTGGCAACAATAGTCGGAACATTTATGAAAATGTTAAGATATCCCGAAAATCCTTGAGCCAACGCAGCCGCAGAAGCAATTCCGCCGGCAACCATAGCCAAACCTATCAGCACCGACAGCCAACGCTTTCCAAAAGCTTTATGTAAATATACTGACACACTTGCACTTACCGGATATCTTCCTGATAATTCCATATACGAAAACGCGGTCAATCCTGCTACAAACATGGCCAGCAAAAAAGACAGGGTCGTGCCATAACCAGCGACACCAGCAACCTTACCAACTAGTACATAAATTCCAGCACCTAAAATATTACCGAGTCCATACAAGGTAACGACTGGTAATGATAGACTTCTTTTAAGCGCTTTTGCCATTACGCTTATGGTACTACATTATTAGTTTATTTTGTAAGTGTTGGTTCCCTTGAAATGTATCTTTGGTTTCCGTGCTGATCAACGCCTTCAGTTTCTTGAGCCAAGCCTCGTCTTTGCAATGATTCCCAAACTCGAACTGAGTCCTTACTTAGACCTCCTGGATCAGATTCGAGCGTACGCCCTACTTGATGTAGCGTAGCAACGATGCCAACATAGGCAGAGACGGCTAATCTTTCACCCCGTCTAACTTCGTTAATTCTTGCATCATTAATCCAGGAACGTTCAGCGGTTTGAACTAAATTTAGTGCTCCAACTACATCTCCGTCAGTATCGTGAATACCGATTCTCTGAGCAATACGGTGCGGACGATCATGAGGGTTTACTTCACCTTCTGTCAAGATAACATTTGGTAGTAAAGTATTGGGATCAGCGTGCTGGTATACGGTAGAAGAGCGTAACTCGGCAGTTCTGAGCGGTGTTTCATTAT
>CAYMTU010000037.1:1325-9478 GCA_964393455.1 uncultured Candidatus Saccharibacteria bacterium | reverse complement strand
TATCATAAGCGTAATTCTGAAAGGGATGAGAGGGGTTCGTGCAATTGCACGAGCCTTTTTTCGTCTCCTGGCAGAGTCTGGGTGGGGCATTAACTATAAAGGGAGGCCTGGACTATGGCTGGAACAAAAGCTGGCGGCAAAGCTGCTGCTAACACGAACAAAACTAAGTACGGTGCTGATTTTTATGCAAAAATCGGTGCTAAAGGTGGTAAAAAGGGCAAGACTGGTGGTTTCTTTGCAAACCGTGAGCTAGCTCGTATCGCCGGTGCTAAAGGCGGACGTATTAGTCGTCGCACTAAAAATGCTGCGTAAGTAGTATGTAGCTCAAAGTGTCATAGAGACACTTTTATCAAAAAGCTTCCATGACGGAAGCTTTTTGAATTTTTCGGTATGTTCTACATTTACGAGAAGCAGATACACGCCACTGATTGTTGCAATTAAAACAACGATAGGTATCGGTTTGTATCTGTAAACTATTGACCGTACATTTAGGGCAAGTGCTTCGTTTATAGAGCCAATCACGGTAGGTATCTAGGCAGTCTTGCACGTGATCTTCGCTTATTTTATGACCATATTTTTTTGCAATCTTTTTGGCATGCTCCCATGCTTCTATCTCAAGAGTTAAGAGTTCAAAATCAGTTGAATAGCGACGATGTCCTAGTTCGGCATGACCAATTTCGTGGAGTAATGGCCACGATGATTCTGGTAAATCATCAATATATCGGTAGTGTATTTTATTTTTTTGAGGTGACCAGTAAAAACTGTCTCCCTGAACAAACGTAATTTCTGGATAATCTTTCTTTAGTAGAATCAGCAGCTTATCCATTGTCTGACATTCTAGCTAGATGGTAGCATCCATAGACCACTGCTTCCTCGGCATTAATTGCACCTACAACTGGCGGTATAGCTACCATGGGTGTCTCATATTTTTTAAGAATTTCATTCAGAGGTTTTTTGAACTTCTTGAAGTGACTACCAACACCGCCGCCGATAACAATTACGTCTGGCTGAACCACTGCAATTAGTTGGACTAGGCCGAGTGCTATGTTTTTAGATATTGCTCTCCAAGTACGCTCATCATCTATTTCACTTGCTCTTTTCCCGTACTTTTTAACAATTGCTTTCCCAGAAGCAAAGCTTTCCCAGGTTCGCAGTTTACCATCATGTTCAAGTAAAATTTGGCCACTCTCGCTATCGAGCATACCGTGATCGAGTACACCATTTAAAACAAGAGCTGAGCTTATTCCAGTACTTACTGTGACATAAAGTACATTCTTAAACTCATCCATGATATTAATTGCTTCTGACAGTCCGGCAAGTTTAGTATCATTCTCGAGTTTTATTGGGCAGTGTGACATGCGCTCGATGTCCGATTCGAGAGGAACATTCTTCCATGATAAATTACTGCAGGCAATTAATTTTCCATGATCTCGATCAATTTTACCGGGTGCTGCAACAACCCCTCTAATAAAAGCAGTATCAAGATTCTGAATATTCGTTTTTAGTTCTTGTTTGAAATCAGCATACTCAACAGGAGTAGGGAACTTACTACTTTTAACGATCTCACCAGACTTACTCATTGCTGCTACGAGTGTTTTAGTTCCTCCGATATCAACTGCCAAATACATACAGGTAATTATAAAGTAGAATAGATAAAGTAGAAAGACGCTTACAAATTTATAGCCATATATCTGGTTTGCTTACAGATAGAATAAGGAGTATAATTAGTTGAAATCTGATCGGATACGAACTGTTCTAATAAACTAGTTCAAACAACTTACGAGTTGCCGCAGAAATAAGGAGGCATGAATTTCATGTCAACAAATACATTAACTATGGATGAGTTATTAGCATCCACCGAAATAAAACAACTTAAAGTTGGAGATGTCGTAGAAGGTACTATTACTTCGGTGCGTAAGCACGAAGTATGGTTGGACTTGGGCGCTAATGGCGTCGGTGTTGTAATGCGTCGCGAGATAGGACATGGTCAAAAACTTGAAGAGGGTGAAAAAGTTACGACTAGCGTCGTAGATCCTGAGATGGATGAAGGCTATGCGCTTCTAAGTATGAAGCGAGCTGTAAAAGATCGTGGCTGGGATGAGCTGCAAAGAGTTTTTGAAGCTCAAGAAATAATTGAAATAAGTCCTTACGATGCGAATAGGGGTGGTTTGCTCGTCGAGCTAGAAGGTATTCGTGGCTTCTTACCAGTTTCACAGTTGGCAGCAGGACACTATCCTCGTGTATCTGGTGCAGACAAGGACGAAATCCTTCAAAAATTAAATGCTCTCGTTGGCCAGGTGCTACGTGTGCGAGTACTTGATGTTAGTCGAAAAGATAACAAGCTGATCTTTTCAGAAAAAGAAGCTATTAAGGATGATATGCAATCTCGCTTCTCAGAACTCAAAGTTGGAGATGCGGTTGAAGGCGTTGTTACGGGCGTTATAGATTTCGGTGCGTTCGTAAATGTCGATGGCATAGAAGGTCTGGTGCATATTTCTGAAATTTCATGGGAACGCGTTGAAGATCCTAGGGAATATGTGAAGAATGGTCAGACCATTAAAGCAAAAATTATTGCTATCGATAAAGATCGACTATCTCTTAGTATGAAACAGATGAATGAAGATCCTTGGCTAAGCGAAGTAAAAGCCTTTAAAAAAGGATCAATTGTAGAAGGAAAAATTACACGCATCACACCTTTTGGAGCATTCGTACAATTGAGTTCAGCTGTCGAGGCATTGGTACATGTTTCAGAAATGAGTAATGACGAAGGTATAGACCCAGAAAAGATCTTCCAACTTAATGAGAAAAAACAATTTAAGGTGCTTGATATTGACACAGATGCACGAAAAATTGCACTAAGTCTCAAAGACGCAAAATAAAGCTTCCACTAGCAACGAATGGCAGCATAAGAAAGGAGCGCTCATAATGGCAGAGAGAACTATCGAAGTCGAAGAACAGATAACTGTCGGCGCTCTTGCTGAAAAGCTAATGTTGCCAGTTACAAAACTTATTGGTGAACTCATGAAAAACGGGATTATGGCCACCGTTAATGAGCGTATTGATTTTGATACGGCGCAGATAATTGTCGATGAATTAGGTCTTGATATTGAGCTAACAAAAAAAATGGAAGCTCCTATAACGATAGATCGTGAAAAACGTAAGTCGAATGAAAATGGACAAACTCGTCCTCCCGTAGTTGCAGTTATGGGACACGTTGACCACGGTAAGACGAGCTTGCTTGACGCTATTCGAAGCTCAGAAGTAACTAAAAGTGAAGCAGGTGGTATTACGCAACATATATCGGCGTATCAGATTGTTCATAAGTCTCGAGCGATAACCTTTCTCGATACACCTGGCCACGAGGCATTTGCAGCACTCAGAGAGCACGGCGCACTCTTAACTGACCTTGTAATCATTGTTGTCGCTGCAGATGACGGTGTGAAGCCGCAGACGATAGAAGCAATTCGTTTTGCGCGCAAGGCAGGCGTGAAGATTGTAGTAGCCATTAACAAGATCGATAAAGAAGGTGCCAATGTTCCACAGCTTAAGCAGCAGCTTGCAGAGCAAGACCTCCTCGTTGAAGAATGGGGTGGTGATACGGTAGTTATTGAAGTATCTGCTAAAACGAAAAAGGGTATACCTGAACTTCTAGATATGGTACTCCTAATCGCAGACGTAGAAGACCTTAAAGCAGAAGTCAACGTACCTGCTACCGGTTTAATTATTGAAGCACACATGGAACAAGGACGTGGTCCTGTTGCAATATGTTTAGTCGATGAAGGTACACTGACAAGTGGTGATTTTATTGTCGCTGGCGGAACGTATGCAAAAATCCGAAATCTTGAAAGTACCTCGGGTGAACCACTGGCGATTGCAACTCCCTCCACGCCAGTTGTTATTACAGGGTTTAAAGAGCTACCTCAATTTGGAGATGAATTCCAGATTGTAAAAAATGAAAAGTCAGCACGGAATATCGCTCAAAGCATGGAACGTCAACGAAAAGCAGACGGAAGCAAGCAAGACATAGGTAGTGGTGAGTTAATACGAATGATCAATCGTACAAACCAGATTACTGAGTTTCCTGTGATCATTAAAGCTGATGTGCAGGGCTCATTGACGTCTGTAATTGATAGTGTAAAATCTCTTGATAATGAGGAAGTTGTCGTACAAGTAGTAAGTAGTGGCGTTGGCGCAATTAGTGAAAGCGATGTACACCTCGCACATACGTCAGGGGCTACGATCTACGGCTTTAGCACCCAATTACCTTCAAGTATTAAACGATTGGTATCGAGAGACAAGGTACCAGTACGACTCTATTCCATTATCTATGAGTTGATTGATGACGTTAAGTCAGAGCTTAGTCAACGACTTGCACCAGAAATCGTTGAGAAAGAACAGGGTTCTTTAGTTGTGAAGGGTATTTTTAAGACGACAAAAACAGAAGTGATATGTGGAGGTGAGGTCTTAAATGGCAAACTCGTTGCTCCTTCACTGGCGCGTATTAAGCGCGACAAAAAAGAAATTGCGGAAGTAGAAATAACTAATCTTAAGCGTGGACCTCAAGATACTAAAGAAGTATTTGAGGGAGAGATGTGTGGCATGAATATTGCAACAAAGCAGAAAATCGAAGTTGTTGAAGGTGACATTATCGAATTATTTACGAGGGAAAGTGTCACCAGACACCTTTAGGAGACATCTCATGGAAGACTCACCTCGAGTTAGCGGTGAAGAAAACGCAACCGATAATACCAGTGATGTAGATGCAAGTCTAAAAAAAAGACGAAAAACCCAAGATTTCCTAGATCGTTGGCATCGTTTTAATGGAAGGGACTCTGATAAATCGTTAAGTATTCCAAGCAAAGAAAAAACTGAAGAGATTACTGATGATGAAGAAGACGAGGACGACGAAAGCGATACCCTGGGAACGTCGGCTAAAAAAAGATTTAAGCGGATACGACGTAATCTAAAGCCATTTCTACCGCAAACGAAAAGAGTGGCTGAAAATCCAGCCCAAATAAGCAGTGTAGAGGACGTTCCGAAAAGTAAACTAGAAATTGCAGAAATCATCGCTAATGATAGCAGTGAGCCTAGCAAACTAGAAGAACTGCCACAAGATATTGGCTACGTAAATGACGGGTTGCAGCAGTCAGCTAGTCAAGAATACGGAAACAACGAACTAGAACAACATACTGATTTTGATTCAAGTTCTATTGAAACGGAAAGTGACATTGCTGTTCCAGAACTAGAAAGTATAGAAGATATTTTAAGAAGAAGAGAGCAAGAACAAGACTCGGTTGCCTATGCACGTAATCGTAGTGATGTAGTTCCAAATGGTACGGTACAACCAACTACGTCAGAACTAGATACACGCCAAGAAGTTGATGTAGCTCCAAATAAGAGGATTCCCACAAACAGCTTGCTGGCTGTCGATTTATTAAATTACAGAATATCTAAGAATCGTGATAATAAAAATAAAAAAATAAACCAAAAGGAACTTAATCAACTAAAAACAGAGCAGGATGTTATAAATTCGGGGCTTGATTTAAGAATATCAAAGTCAGAAAAACAACAAACAGAGCTTAATAATAAGGCAGAATATAATAAAAAAAGTATTGAACAACAGGTAGGCGATTCTAGTGGAAACATAATTTACAACAGAAAAGAGCTTTCAGAAAAACCTTTTAATATAAAAAACAGTGAATACAATAATGTTTTGTATGCGCATACTGAAACCTACAAGACAAATGCAGAAAATAACAAAGACCACGAAAAGAATACGCAGCGTAACTTTGAAAATACTCTTCAAAGAGTACAAGAGGCTGAAAAAAGTAAAATATTGAGCGAGTTTCAGTTTGAAAGACGCCACGAAGTAATGGATGAGCCTGGTGGTGGTAAGAATTATGCATCAATAAATACTTCTCAAGTAGATTTGGTACAAAATTCAAATCTTGACGCCACAGTTAAGCAAACTTCAAATACTCAAGATCTAAAAAACAGCTCAAAATATAAAGAAGAGTTACATCAATCAGTGTACAAGCAGGCTGCAATAACAGGATTTTGGGGTGCAGTTGCTGGCGTTGTAGTGTTTATAATTTTATATATGCTCGCAAGTTGATTATTTGATAGAATAATAGAGTAAAGGAATAAACCATGTTTAAGCTAGATGATAACTTGTTAATCGAATTAGGCCTCGGTTCGTTGCCGGCAGTTGAAAAGAATAAGATGCTTAATCATATCTACGAAACACTCGAAATGCGTGTGGGTATGAAATTAGCTCAAAAGATGACTAATGAGCAGCTCGATGAATTTGAGGCTTTTATTGATCGAAATGATGAAGCTGGGGCACTAAAATGGCTTGAAACCAATTTTCCTGATTATAAGCAGGTAGTCGCGAGCGAGCTCGAATCTCTTAAGGAAGAAATAAAGATTGCAGCACCGCAAATTGTTGCTGCAAGTGAGCAAACAGGGGCTCAGCCCATGCAGCCAGAAACTACATTACCGCAGCAGCCTCCCGCTGCACTCTAGTAATTGTTAAAATTATCCTAGAGAAGTCTACCGTAACCAGCTAAGAATGATTTTACATCCATTTCTGGCTTTCCTGAAGGCTTGAGTCTATCTATAGCCAAGCCGTCTTTACCAGTAGAAACTACCAGACTAGTCTTTGAGGCGAAAATTTCTCCTGGCTTTCCTGAAGTTGGGACAACATGTGCTTCAATCAGCATTACATCTTTATCAGCAAGCAGCGTTCTGCTACCAGGCCACCCAGAAAAAGCTCTAATTTCGCGCTCAATATCGACTGCTGATTTTTGCCAGTCTATAACACCATCAGCTTTTGTAAGCTTCCGTGAGTAAGATATTTTACGACCAGTTGTACTCTGTGGTGAGCCTGGCGTTGGATCTTTTCGCCGTGGAATTTCTTGTAAAAGTAGTGCATGACTCAATTTTATAAGTTCATCTGTTAGCTCTGGAGTAGTTATGTCGTCAGTAAGGCCATATTCACCGTAGGCGAGTAGTGGGCCTTCATCCATTTTCTCAACGACGAGCATTAGGCTTACACCGGTGGTTTTTTGACCCGATAGAATGGCAAACGTGATTGGATCTGCACCACGCCACTCTGGTAGTATCGAGAAATGACTGTTAACTATTCCAAGAGGAAAATAATCTATAACGTCTCGGGATACAATTATTCCGAAATCAATTAAAATCGCCAGCTCACTCTTAAACGAGGCGCCTAAAAATAGTGCATCTACTTCATCTTTATTGCTCGCGGTATAGAAAGGAATCTCAAGATTATTAGCGACAGTGATTACAGGTACATCGCCCCTATGGTTTAATGGGCGCGGTTTTGTAATGATTGCTTCAATTTCAAAATCGTCTGCGAGGAGTTGCAAGCTTTTGGCAGCAACAGGACCGCTACCAAAGAATACGACTGTTTTTGATAACTTTTTCAAAATCGAGAGGCTCCAACTCACCTTTATCTGTTAATTCATAAAACGCATCAGCCTGGTCTTTGATATGATCAACAAAAAGCTTTCCATTTGTATGATCAACCTCATGCTGTATGACGCGGCTTAAAAAACCAGTTGCACTAAATCGAACTTCTTTGCCGGAAAGATCTCGAGCCTTTACCCTTATCTTTGAATGTCTCGGCACATATCCATAAACCGATCGGATACTTAAACATCCCTCATAATCGTACTCTATTGCACCTTCGTATTTTATTATTTCGGGGTTAATAAGTGGTGAATATGATGCCGGTGATCCATGATCAAAATCATCACGAATAATTACAATTCGTAGTAGCTCATCAATCTGAACGGCAGCAAGCGCAACTGTTACTTCGTGATCACGGCTCTTGTCCCAATCTATAACAGCTAACTCCATATTTGAGATGATCTTTTTAGTATCATCAGTAATTACACCTACTTTTTTTGATCGCTGTCGTAGATGAGGATGGGGAAGTGTAATAATTGACTCTTTATTTGTGGTCATATTATGACAGTATAACTCACTTGCTTCGCTCGTTCCAAGGGACACCCTTTAGGGCTTGTCTTTGTTTCATTGAATTGAAATTGCTATTCTCCAAATTTATGCCATGTTTCAAGAAGCAAATTATCGAATCGTGGCTAATAATAAAAACTTTAAATAGCTAG
>CAYMTU010000037.1:757-1315 GCA_964393455.1 uncultured Candidatus Saccharibacteria bacterium | reverse complement strand
AAAAAGCCGCACGATACGAAACAGTCGATGCCGCCAAGAAGCAAGTTCTTGAAATATGGCTATTAATTGAAAAACTTTAAACAGCTAGAGGAGGTTGGTGGGGTCGATATCGTACGACCAATTTGCAGGTACTATTGAAATAACTCGTAAAAGATCAGCTCTTCTTTTTGATTTTATAACTATTTGCCAATTATAGTTTCCGCCAGCCTTTTCGTTGAAGCGTGGAGTAGGACCAACTATTTGTGCGTGAATTGGAAGTAGTTTTATTTGATCACAGAATTTTTCTGCAGCTGCTATTGCACTCTTTTGAGATTTTCTCGATACGGTTAATTTTAGAAGATAACAAAATGGCGGGAAGAGATACTTTTTTCTGTCTTCAATTTGTTTTGAGTAAAAAATATCCCAATCTTTATCTATTGCCGCTATTTGCGTGGCACTTGATGGGTCATTTGTTTGAATAATTATAGTCCCATTTCGGTGTCCTCTTGTTACTCGACCCATAACTTGCACAAGAAGTTGGTATGTTTGTTCTTCTGCAGTAAAATCAGGGAAATACAG
>CAYMTU010000037.1:0-747 GCA_964393455.1 uncultured Candidatus Saccharibacteria bacterium | reverse complement strand
TGTCGGCAGCTACTACTCCAATTACACTCAGCTTCGGTAAATCCAGTCCTTTTACGAGCATCTGTGTGCCAACAATAATATCGATTTTACCATCAAGAATATTTTGATACTGTTCTGAAAATTTCTCAGACTTTAGATTATCGGTATCGAAACGCTTTATTCGGGCATCGGGATATATTTTTTTAAGTTGAGCCTCTAGAGCCTTTGTCCCGATACTCTTAAAAGAGATATCTGCACTAGCACATTTAGGGCAGAAGACCACAGGGGCTGCTTTATAGCCGCAAGTGTGACAACGCATGATATGTGTATCTCCGTGGTAAGTGAGCGGTAGGTCGCAGTGAGGGCAGGTAGCCTGCCAATCGCAGTCTTGGCAAGAAACGAGGCGAGCAGTTCCTCGTCGATTCAAAAACACAAGGGACTGCTCATTAGATCGTATACTTGCCGATATCGCATCGAGCAGTTGGTTAGAGATATTTGAACTTCTTGTGAAATTAGAACGGTCACGTATATTAATCGTTTTAATCGTGGTTTCAGTTTTAGACGTACGTCTCGTTGCTACTTGCTCCATACGTAATATTGGAACATTTTTTTGTTTCGCTATGTAGTACTCAGTTACAGGTGGTGTTGCTGAGCCAAAAAATAATTTTGCATGATGTATGCCCGCGAGCGCCCCCGCAACTCTAATCGCTGAATAGTACGGGCTCTGATCTTGCTTATATGCTCCATCATGAAATTCATCTACAACAA
>CAYMTU010000036.1:0-9630 GCA_964393455.1 uncultured Candidatus Saccharibacteria bacterium | reverse complement strand
AATCCGTGCTCGAGAATCGAGCTGAAATTAAAACCACTCCCGAAGGAGTGGCTTAAATTTCACCTGGTACACCCGGACGGATTCGAACCGCCGACCCTCTGTTCCGAAGACAGATGCTCTAATCCACTGAGCTACGGGTGCTCGTCGATGCGTAATGCTTGGGTAGCTAATATACTAACAAAACAAGTTTGCTTAGTACATTTTACTACCCCAACAAGTCATCTCCTCTTCCCCTAAAAATGTGCCATTTTTGGGGACCCCTTGATTTTCAGGAGTGTTAGTACTTCTTTTGTAAGAAGAATCCTCTCTTTTCACGAGCAGGAAGTAACATAACAACAGGGGTGATTATACGCTAGAAGTAGTTACGGCACAACTTATTATCTTCTTTCGCAGTATTCGGATGTACAATATGGTTATGAATAAAGTTGTTTTATACGGTTCTGTGTCTGTTTTTTCACTACTAGGATCATGGATTCCGTCTTTATGGCATGCTGGATACTTATCAATATGGGGTATACTCGGCGGCATAGTTGGGTTCTTTGTCGGTCTCTGGGTGTATTCTCTACTCAATGACTACATAGATTCATGAGCAGATGATTTATGAGTCTTTTTTATTGTCAGCTTGATCGGTTTTCTTGGTTGATGGTTTGAGCAGTTTTGGAGCATCTTTTTTATCGGCCTGCTTTAAAGATTGGCTCAAGATTTCGAGCACTGAACGAGCATGCTCTTTGCTCATTCCAATTCGCGATACTGCCAACGGTTGATTATTCTGACCGGAACTCTGCATAAAGTTCATGACTACGCCATAGTTATTGATCATCACATGTACCATATCTGTGTAAACTACACGGAGATCCATGGGCATTACCATTGTGATTGGTTGATTGAGCTCAAAAACACTCGAAGTACTATTCTTATCATCGTAGCCAGCTAGCTTCCATAGTTTTGTAGCTTCTTCATCTTTAATTTCGAAGTAACTAATAAGAAGGGCAAGAATTTCTTCTGCTGGACGCTGCTCACCACGTTCGATATTCTCAAGCGTTGCATTATCTATCTCAACTGCACCGGAGACTTCAGAGACGGTACGCTTCTGATTTATGCGAACGGCTTTAAGTTTTTCACCTAGATTTTGATACGGTTGATTGATTTTCTTGTTCTCACTCACTCTTACATTTTACTCTCTTGGACAAATACTCACAATAGTACATATTATGACATATTTTCTATTTTCCAAGGTGGCACCTTGGAAAATGGGTTTTTATGTTGTAATAAGTTTTTTGTAGCATAAGAGTTTCCAGTACAATGATTACATGCATATTCAATCCGATGTTTCGTTGAAAAAATACTCCACTATGCGCCTTGGCGGTAAAGCCAAATACTTGACCGATATTACAGATGTGCACGATATACCAAACGCATATGAATGGGCAGCCACCAAAAAGCTTCCTATTATTATGATCGGGGGCGGCAGCAATATTATTTGGAGTGATAAAGGATTTGATGGACTGGTACTAGTCAATAAGTTAAAAGGAATTTCATTTACAAAAGTAAACGACGAGATAACCTACGTTCAGGTAAGTTCTGGTGAAGATTGGGACGCATTTGTCGCAAAGACTGTCGAAGCTGGCTTATCTGGAATTGAAGCATTGTCGCTAATCCCAGGTTCTGTCGGAGCAACACCTGTACAAAACGTTGGTGCGTACGGTCAAGAAATCTCCGATACACTCGTTAGTATTGATGCATACGACACCCATAAAAAAGCTTTTGTTACTATTCTTGCTGAACAATGCAAATTTGGTTACCGTACCAGCAGGTTTAAAACTTCCGACCGAGGAAGATTTTTAATAACTTCCTTAAAGTTTCAGCTAACGACCGAGCCGCCAAAACCACCCTTTTACCCTGCCGTTCAAAAAGCTCTAGACGAACAAAAAATTACAAAATATTCGCCTCAAATTATTCGTGATACGGTCATAGATATTCGATCAAATAAATTGCCTAATCCAAAAAACATTGCTAACAATGGATCCTTCTTTGCTAACCCTCTAGTATCAGAAACAGTCTATGAAAAAATTAAGTCGAAATACCCAGAAATTCCTGGTTGGAAAACAGAAAAAGGAATGATCAAAATACCAGCAGCGTGGTTAATTGAAAAAGCAGGTTTTAAAAACTTCCACGATAAGAGAACGGGCATGGCAACTTGGCATCTTCAGCCACTTGTTTTGGTGAACGAAAAAGCCACGCATACAGCTGACCTGCTTATTTTCCGAGATCGTATCATTAAAGATGTCCATCTAACTTTTGGTATCACGTTAGAGCAAGAACCCGAATTAATTTAGCACCTCAAGCAGCGTATTTGGTATATCGTATTTAGTATATGGCAGACACTAAATTGAATACTCCTTGGTTTTATACCACATACAAAATACTACATACTATATACATTTGTTACTGGTCGCTAGGCAGCGGGAATTTCAGGGCGAACTCTTTAACTTCTTGCGCGAGAGTCTTTAGCCTCTTGGCGTCTTTTCGATGTTTAATGGCGTCGTACATCCAGCTTGCTACTTGATCCATATCTTTTTCCTTGAGACCTCGAGTTGTGATTGCAGGCGTACCGAGTCGTAGACCGCTTGGTCGATATGGTGGCAAAGTGTCATCTGGAATAGCGTTGCAGTTAGCGTTTAACCCAATTTCATCTAGTATATCTTGCGCATCGCGGCCAGTAACACCATCAAAACTCTTCGGCATATCGATCATAATCATATGATTATCGGTACCATTGGTTACAAGCTTAAAGCCCTTGACCATAAGAGCATCAGCGAGTGCGCTCGCATTGGCTACTACCGCTTTCGCATAATCTTTAAACTCTGGCTGCAAGGCTTCACGGAAAGCAACTGCTTTTGCAGCAATGGTATGCATATGCGGTCCGCCCTGAAATCCAGGGAATACTTCGCGGTCAATAAGCGTTGGCAAATTCTCAATAGTCTTTTCTGGAGCTTTAAGCGTGTTTCCGGCAATTCCTTGGCTAAGGATTAAGCCCCCTCGAGGACCACGAAGTGTCTTGTGCGTTGTACTAGTAAATACGTGAAAGCCATAATCAAGCGGATTAGGCAGTACTCCACCCGCAATTAGTCCAGCTATATGCGCCATGTCAGCCATCAACATTGCACCGCATTCGTTTCCGATATCTGCAAACTTTTTGTAATCGAGACTCCGCGGGAATCCGCTAAATCCAGCTAAGATTATTTTGGGTCGCTCTTTCATGGCGACTTCGCGCATAGCATCATAGTCGATCTCGCCAGTTTCTACATCTTTTATTCCGTATCGAATAAAATTATAGAGTTTTGCGCTGCCCGTAATTGGATGTCCATGGGTCAAGTGACCACCATGGTCGAGCCGCATAGCCATAACGGTGTCACCAGGATTTAACCACGCCTGATAAACGGCGATATTTGCTGGAGCTCCTGAATGAGGTTGCACATTGGCATGATCGGCTCCAAATATTTTCTTGGCACGGTCAATTGCCAATTGCTCTACTTTATCGGTATTGATCTGTCCACCGTAATATCGTTTTCCCGGATAGCCTTCGGAGTACTTATTGGTATAGACACTTCCGAGTGCCGTCAGTACATCGCGGCTGACATAGTTTTCGCTTGGAATTAACTCTAGGCCTTGGCGCTGTCTTATCTCTTCATCTTTAATTAGATCTGCAATTGCTGTATCGTTCATTATTTCTCCATGCTACGAGGAATATTCTCGTGTTAGTTTGCGGAAAGTAGTAGAGTCAGCTAAATCATATATTTATAATACATTACGCACTACACATTAGGGTAGTATGATAGTAAAATAAAACTACCCTTCAAAAACATAAACTCTTGTATTCATACCCTATAAGATATATATTGGAGCAATATGCCAACAACAAATGAGAAAATTGGTAACCTTATTTACCAGATACGACAAGAGAGAGGCCTTACTCAGGCAGCTTTTGCAAAACAACTTGGCACGAGCCAGTCAGCGGTTAATCGGATTGAACATGGTAAACAAAATCTCAGCCTAGAAACGCTTGGACGCATCAGCGATGTTCTTAATAAGCCACTCATACAAATCGGAAAGGGTGGAGTTAATCTTCGAATCGAAGGCGGTGCTGAGCTACATGGCAATATTGCACTTAAAACCAGTAAAAATGCTGCTGTCGCTCTGCTATGTGCAAGCCTGCTTAACTATGGTGTTAGCCGTTTCAAATCATTTCCTCGAATTGAGGAAGTGTATCGAATTATTGAGGTGCTCGAAAGTATAGGCGTAAAAATTAAGTGGCTTCCTAATAATGACCTCGAGATTCGTCGACCTGAAACACTAAACCTTTCTAAAATTAACGCCGTATCTGCCCGAAAAACCCGTAGTGTTCTAATGCTCCTCGGTCCATTACTACACGATTATCAGTCATTCAAAATACCCTATGCAGGTGGTTGCAAACTCGGAACACGCACCGTAGAACCTCATCTATTAGCTCTTGAAAATTTTGGTGTAGATGTTAAGGCAAAAACAGGAACTTACGAAGTATCTGTTCAAAAAAAAGTACCCGAAGAGCATGTGGTGCTTTATGAGGCAGGCAATACGGTAACCAACAATGCATTGATGGCAGCAGCTCGCACCAACGGTACTACGGTCATCCAAGGAGCAAGTGCAGATTACATGGTTCAGGACTTGTGCTTATATTTGCAGAAGATAGGGGTAAAGATTGTCGGGGTCGGTTCCCCGACTTTGACCGTTACCGGCGTACCAAGAATCAAAAAGAATGTAACCTACGCACCAACCGAAGATCCAATAGAGGCAATGTTCTTTATCTCGGCAGCTGTAACTACCAATTCACATATTGTCATTGAGCGAGTACCAATTGATTGGATTGGTTTAGAGCTCCTAAAGCTCAAGGTAATGGGTCTTTCATACAGTATATCTAAGCGGTATAAAGCCGATAACGGCATTATTGATCTAGCTGATATAACAATAGAAAAACATAATGGGAAATTACGGGCCCTACAAGATAAACTCCATCCAAACCTCTGGCCAGGAGTAAACCCTGATAATATCCCCTACTTTGTGCCCATATGTGCCGTTGCACGAGGAAGAACACTTGTCCATGACTGGATGTTCGAAAACCGAGCAATCTACTATACTGAGCTGAATAAAATTGGTGCCAACATTGAACTAGCCGACCCTCATCGCATATTTGTTCACGGTCCGACTACATTTACGAACGCTGATGTAGTCTGTCCACCAGCATTACGACCTGCAAGTCTGCTACTAATCGGCATGCTGGCAGCCAATGGGACAAGTGTGCTTAGGAATGTTTACACTATCAATCGGGGCTATGAAGACATAGCAAAAAGACTCAACCTTCTCGGGGCAAATATAACCGTAATTAATGAACTCTAAGGCTGAAAGCTTGTTGCTAGATACTATATTTTTTGATTGGGGCGGAGTAATTGCTGATGATCCTGGTGATGATTTTCTGAGCAAACTCCTGCTTTCAATTGGGGCAAATGAAGCGCAGGTCCAAGAAATATTCGACAGCTACATGATTAGTTTTATGAAGGGAGAAATTTCTGAAGCCGAGTATTGGGACAACCTGAAAAAACACTACGGCTTTACGATACATGACACCATATCTGACGAATTTAAGCAGTGGCGAGGCCTGGAAATAAATGAACGTGTCCTAGCTCTAGCGACAGCAGCTAAATCGAGCGGATTCCAGACTGCCCTTTTAACAAACGTCATTGAACCGACCTATAATGTACTCGATGCAGCTCATTGCTACGATCATTTCGATATCATTATAGCCTCTTGCAAAGTAGGTCTCGTAAAGCCACAACCTGAAATCTATCAATTAGCTCTTGATACCATGAAAACCAGCGCCGCCCAGTCGGTATTTATTGACGATAAACAAAAGAACCTTGATCCAGCTATTGCTATGGGCTTTCGTACCGTTTTGGCACAAAATCCTGACCAAATTATTCGAGACGTTGAAAAACTGCTACTACGATAAGTTTTTTAGTAATTCATTCAGGGCGTTCATTACCTGCTTCACGATATCGTCAATGTCATCATCTCCTTGTACGGTTACCGTTTTGTAGCCTTCATTTTTAAAGCTTTTATAGTCATTGACGAATCTGCTGAAAGTAGCGTCCGAGGGCCCATGTCCACCAGACTGTTTGCGCTCAGCAACTCGCTTTTTGGCTACTGTACTATCAATTTCAACTTCTACCAATAAGATTGGCAACGCTACTTGGTGCTCATCTGCCTTTATGCGCAAGTTAGCGATCATTTTATTAAAGATCTCTAAATTGGTGAAAGGTTGATTCCAGATTACAACTTTGTTTTCTTCAATGGCTTTGTAAGCTTTTTCGCGCAAAAATCTATAGGCAAATAGTGCCGGGTTAACATCTTGTTCTGTTAATACTTTTGTGTGCTCATGGTATTCTTTACTATCGTAGTCGGTAGCATCCGGATCCAGCACAACGACGCCTTCACCTAGCTCTTTTTGCAGCCTATTCGTTACATACGATTTTCCACTACCAGGCAATCCTCTGACAAAAATTAGTACCGGGAACGGGGTATTTGTGATACTCATATAGTAATCATGCTAGCCTGTTTTATTAAATAATGCTACTACGTATTCAAAGCATAATCCTAAGGCTTGTGGTAAACTAGAGCCAAAGATAAACCTATATACACCTACTAAAAACAAAGGAATAGTATGTTCTCATCCGAAGAATTTTTGCGTGAAGTTACCGTCAATATAATGCTTAGTATCCTTTCGTTTGTGATTGCGATGCTACTTACACCAATCTACACACACTTTGCCTATAAGCATAAGCTATGGAAGCGCTCACGCACGCACTCTACGACCGGCGAAGCACTCGAAGTAATTAGTAAACTGCGAATCAAACGTACCGTCCCCCTTATGGCAGGACTCGTAACCATAGCTGCAGTTACGATCGTTACTGTACTGTTCAATCTCGATAGGGCTCAAACATGGTTGCCGCTTGCTGCTTTGTTTGGCGGTGGGGCTGTAGGTCTGATCGATGACATAATGAACGTAAAAGGAATGGGTGGTAACGTTGCTGGCATTCGCGCACCCGTAAAATTTGCCATGATATCAGCGGTTGCAGCAATTGGCGCATGGTTCTTTTACTACAAACTTGGATACGATACCATCCATCTACCCTTTTCTGGAGATTTAACCGTTGGCTGGCTATTAATTCCACTATTCATACTGGTGGTGGTTAGTACCGGAAATGCCGTCAATATTAGCGATGGAATGGACGGATTAGCGGGCGGTTTACTGATTAGCGCCTACGGAGCTTTTGGTGTCATTGCAATGCTGCAAGGTAATTTTGGTATCGCTGGATTTTGCTTAACGGTAGTTGGTGCACTTCTATCATACGTTTGGTTTAATATTCCACCGGCTCGGTTCTTTATGGGGGATGTGGGGTCATTCTCGCTCGGAACAGCACTTGGCGTGGTAGCCATGCTTACCGATACGTTGATACTTTTGCCACTCATTGGACTCGTCTTTGTGGCAGAAGCTGGTTCAAGCTTAATGCAAATCATTTCTAAAAGAGTACTACACAGAAAGATATTTTTTGCTGCTCCAATTCACCATCATTTCGAGGCAACAGGTTGGCCAAAAACAAAAGTTACAATGCGATTTTGGGTGATTGCCCAGGTATGTGCCGCTCTTGGCGTTGCCGTCGCCCTCATTGGTGGTTATACAAAATAGTACCGCTAATCGACATATATAGTCTGTCGTTACTGTAATTTGCTGTATACGATACTCGAGATATACATCTTCCAGCTATCTGTTGAGGAAGTCACTATCGATCCGCCGCCGCTTCCACCCATTGCTAAGTTAAGTATTACGTACATCTGATTATCTGCCGTAAAAGGCCATTTTGAAGTATCAGAACTTGAGGCATAGATACTTATAGTTCTGCTATCTACCCCCATAATCAATTTGTCGGCTCTCCACTCCATCCAATAGGTGTGAAAACCCTCGTCACCTAAACTCAATTGCTGCTCTATGCTTTGGGCAAATGTATGAACCGTTGCTTCAACGACCCCCGGATACGTGCCGTAAGATTCCATGATGTCGATTTCGCCATCACGCATATAAAAACGATCACTCTCCCAGTCTGCCGTCGTTGGATTGAGTTTCGAGGTGTGCGGTTGATTATTCGACAGTAACCAAAACGCCGGCCATACTCCACGACCTTTTGGTAATTTTATCCGAGCCTCAAGTCGTGTTCCTTGAGTAATCATTATCTTACCCTTAGTATTAACCAATCCAGAAATATATCCAGCAGGTGTTTTATGGGCTTCTAAAATCAAATTTCCATCTTCGATCCGTACAGTCTGTGAACTGGCATCGTACTTTTGCTGCTCATTGTTATAAATAGGCTGGCTGGCACCCGCTGTATTCCAGTAAACTGGATTCGGTACGCTCGAATTATACGATCCAAAATTTTCTTGCCAAATAATCGAACTGTTTTGTAGTGCACTGGTTTTATTGGATACGGGTTCAGGTTTTACGGCAGTATTGTTTTTAGCATTCTTAGGCTTTTCGTTCTTCTGTATCACCGTAGATTCTTCTTTGCTATTTGAGCGAAGTTTAGCATTGGCAGGTGCGTGAGTATTTCTATCGGCACGTACATGTACTGCTACTCCCAGCAGAGTAGTTGTAGCCACCCCAACAAGTAGTAATAGAACTTTTTTACGTACCATAAACGTAATACTATTCTGGCACGAACGTAACCCTAACGCAAAGAACGTGAGTGCAATATTAGCGTATTTTCAGACTTTTTCTTCGGTAAAAAGGTACTTTTTATGCCTATGTAATATATACAGCGTAAAATCAAAACAACCTAACACTAGAGCGTGCATACACTACAGTAATATTGCTTTTTTTTACATTTTATGTTAATATACTGTGTAATTAAAGAGGTTCAGCTGTTTTAGAGCAACTGCGGCATAATGAAAAGTTATTTTAGTAAGTTTAAGCGTCAACCAAAATCTCAAAAGAGTGGTACTAAGTCGCAACCAAAAAGTAAAATTAAATTGGTTGATCAAACGTTGCATCCAATTACCGATCTCCGTAAGCAAAAAAAACTCTGTCTAATTCTACCCGGCCATAACGAAGAACTTATAATTGCCACAACCATTCGATCAGCGGTAGCTGCAGGTCAAAATATCGCAGACATCTACGTCGTAGACGACTGCTCATCCGATAAAACACGTCGTGAAGCTGTAGCTCTTCTTGGCAAAGATCATGTCTTAACGGTGAGACGGAGTGGAAAAGCCCTGGCCGTGAAAAAAGCCATTAAAAAATTTAACCTCGATACTCGCTATAAATGGCTCCATATTGCTGATGCTGATAGTGTTTTTGGCGCAAACTACTTTAGAATTTACAGAAAAAAACTACAACCAAAAAAATATGCGGTGGCAGTTGGTTTTGTACAGAGCCTCCGAGGAAACTGGATAAGCACCTACCGTGCCGCTAGCTACACCTATAGCCAACATGTTAGTCGACGCATCCAATCAAAACTTGGGATGATATCAGTATTTCCTGGCCCA